>JBOIEI010000410.1:0-12467 GCA_050741055.1 Burkholderiales bacterium
CCTCATGCGCGCAAGAAGCACGACTCGAGCCGCAAGAAGCACGACCTGATCCCATACCGCGGAGTTTGCGGGCGCTACAGGTACAATGGCGCCCGCCATGGATCCCCTTCTTGCGCTGAAGGCCCTCGTCATGGGCATTGTCGAGGGCCTGACCGAATTCCTGCCCATCTCCAGCACCGGTCACCTCATCCTTGCAGGCAGCCTGCTCGGTCTGAACGACGCCAAGTCGAAAGTCTTCGACATCGTCATCCAGACCGGCGCGATGCTGGCGGTGGTGTGGGAGTACCGCGCCCGATTTCTCGGCGTGATCACCGGCATCGCGTCGCAACGCGCCGCGCAGCGCTTCGTCGTGAACCTCGTCCTGGCGTTCATTCCCGCAGCACTCCTCGGACTCGTGTTCGGAAAAGCGATCAAGAGCCAACTGTTTCATCCTGAGCCGGTCGCGATCGCCTTCATTGCGGGCGCGTTCGTCATCCTGTGGGTCGAACGGCGCGAGCGTCGCGTGCGCATCGATAGCGTGGACGACATGACCTGGCTCGACGCGCTCAAGGTCGGATTCGCACAGTCGTTCGCGCTCATTCCCGGCATGTCGCGCTCCGGTGCGACGATCATCGGCGGGATGCTGTTCGGGCTTTCGCGCCGCGCGGCAACCGAGTTCTCGTTCTTTCTCGCCGTGCCGACCTTGATCGGCGCCGGCGCATACGACCTCGTGCGCAACCGCCACCTGTTCTCGGCTGCGGATCTCGCGCCGTTCAGCGTCGGCTTCGTCGCTTCGTTCGTGAGCGCGTTTCTGTGCGTGCGCTGGCTGCTGCGCTACATCGCCACGCACGATTTCACCGCGTTCGCCTGGTACCGGATCGTCTTCGGCGTCGCCGTGCTGCTCACCGCTTACACGGGTCTCGTCGACTGGTCGCACGCTTGAGTCTCGGCGCTCGCACGGCGTTCAGGCGCTCCGCGATCGCGCCATGATCTCGCTCACGCGCTATCGCCTTCTGCTGGGCGACCCGCAACTCGCCGGCGCATTCGGTGCCTCGATGGCGGGCCGGCTGCCGATCGGGATGGCGGTGCTCGCGATCCTGCTTTTCATTCAGCACACGCAGCAGTCGTTCTCTGCCGCCGGCATTGCCGCCGCCTTGTACGTGACCGGCATCGGCCTGGTCGCGCCCTTGATCGGGCGCCTGATCGATCGCTTCGGCCCGCGTCCGGTGCTGCTGGCGGGCGCATGCACCTATCCGGTGGCGCTGGCGGGTCTCATGGCCGCGGTGAAATGGGAGGCGGGAACGGCGTGGATTGCAGTGGCTGCGCTGGTTGCCGGCATCGCGCTGCCGCCGATCCCGACCTGCATGCGCACGCTCTTGCGCAGGCTCCTGCACGAGCCCACGCAGGTCCAGGCGGCCTACTCGCTGGATTCGGTCTTGATGGAAACCGTGTTCATCGTGGGACCCGGCATCGTGAGCCTGTTCGTGGCCGTGGGCTGGCCAGGCGGCGCGGTCGTGTGCACCGCGGTTTGCGGCGGAATCGGCGCTGTCGTCTTCGCGCGCACCCGGGCCGTGCGCAACTGGCACGCAGAGCGTCCGATCGATGGGCCACGGCCGCGCCTGCTTGCGGCAAAAGGCCTGGCTTCGATCGTGGCGGTGACGTTCCTGTTCTCGGCCGGGTTCGGACTGTTCGAAGTGGCGGTTGTGGCCGTCGCGACGCGGGCGCACGTGCCTGCCGCGGCCGGGCTCATTCTGGCGCTCGCGAGCGTGGGCAGCGCCGCGGGCGCGCTGGTCTACGGCAGCCGTAGCTGGTCGCTCGCGCCGACCGGTCAGTACAAGGCGGCACTACTGGCCATGTGCCTGGGATTGGCGCTGCTGGCCCCGGTGCGGGATCTGGTGCTGTTCGGCGCGATCGCCATCGTCGCCGGGGTGCCGATGGCCACCGTGCTCGCTGCGCAGTCGGTGCTGATCGCGGGCATCGCGCCGCGCGCCGCGTTGGCGGAGGCATTCACCTGGGCATCGACCAGTCTGCTCGCCGGCGTGAGCGTCGGTATCGGACTGGGCGGACTGCTGTTGGAGGTCGCGACGCCGATGCTCACGCTGTTCGGCGCCTCGCTCACCACCGCCGCGGCGTTGGCGACCGCGTGCCTCTCGGTGCATTCAGGGCGTCCCGGCGACGGCAGCACTCCCGAGCGGCTGCGCTCGTGAGGCGCTCAGTTCTGCGTCCAGGGCAGACCCGAGGCGCGCCATCCGCCCACGCTGTTGCGGTGCCCTTCGGGATCGCGATCGCCCTCGAAGCCTTCGAGCACGTTGAAGGTCGACTCGTAGCCGGCTTTTTTCGCCAGCAGCGCGGTTTCATGCGAGCGCGCACCGCTGCGGCACATGAACATGGCAACCGCGTCCTTCGGCACGCGCGCTTGCAGTTGCTCCAGGAAGCGCTCGTTCGGCTGCATGCCCGGATAGGTCTTCCACTCCACTTCCACCGCGCCCGGCACCCGGCCGACGAAGTCCCACTCGGCGCGCGAGCGCACGTCGATCAGGACGGCCTTGGGATGGTCCTGCAACAGCTGGTGAGCTTCGGCGGGGCGAAGCGCGCCGTCGTAGGGCAGACGGCTGTCTTGCGCACGCTGGCGCGCTTGCGCCAGGATATCGTCCGGATTGGCCATTCGCTCCTCTCTTTCAGGCGTTCGGGAGCTCATTGTATGTCCAAACCGCACACGAACGCGGGCCCCGATATGGTGCATGCAAGCGCCGCAGATGCACCACGATGAAGCGTAGAATGCGGTCCCGAGCCCCGAATGGCTTCAGACGAAAGGGATTTTCCGCCCCGGAGTTTGGCATGCTTCCTGCTGCCCGGGACGTTTCGAATACGCGTCGTTTTTCCCTGTGAGCTAGGAGAGAGGCATGACCCCAGCAGACGTACTCAAACTGATCAAGGAGAAGGAGGTCAAGTTCGTCGACCTGCGCTTCACCGATACGCGCGGCAAGGAGCAGCACGTGTCGGTCCCGGCGAAGGCCTTCGACCAGTCCAAATTCGAGGATGGCCATGCGTTCGACGGCTCGTCCATCGCGGGCTGGAAGGGCATCCAGGCCTCCGACATGTTGCTCATGCCCGAAGCGGAGACGGCGCGGCTCGATCCTTTTACCGACGAGGCCGTCCTCAACATCACCTGCGACGTGCTCGAGCCGGCCGACGGCAAAGGCTATGACCGCGACCCGCGCACCATCGCGAAGCGCGCAGAGGCGTACCTCAAGTCCACCGGCCTGGGCGATACCGCCTATTTCGGTCCCGAGCCCGAGTTCTTCATCTTCGACGGCGTGCAGTGGAGCGTCGACATGTCCGGCTGCTTCGTCAAGATCACTTCCGAGGAAGCGCCGTGGAGCAGCGGGCTCGAGTTCGACGGCGGCAACGTCGGCCACCGTGCCCCGGTGAAGGGCGGCTATTTCCCGGTGCCGCCCGCCGATACGCTGCAGGATATCCGCAACGCGATGTGCCTCGCGCTCGAGCAGCAAGGCGTCGAGGTCGAAGTGCATCATCACGAGGTCGCCGCGCCGGGTCAGTGCGAGATCGGCACCAAGTTCAACAGCCTGGTGAAGCGCGCCGACTGGATGCAGGTGTTGAAGTACACGGTGTGGATGGTCGCCGCTTCCTACGGCAAGACCGCCACGTTCATGCCGAAGCCGGTCGTGGGCGACAACGGCTCCGGCATGCACGTGCACCAGTCGGTGTGGCGGGAGGGCCAGAACCTGTTCGCAGGCAACGGCTATGCGGGCCTGTCCGAGTTCGCGCTTCATTACATCGGTGGCGTCATCAAGCACGCGCGCGCGCTCAACGCAATCACCAATCCAGGCACCAATTCGTACAAGCGCCTGGTGCCGCACTTCGAGGCGCCGATCAACCTGGCGTATTCGGCGCGCAACCGCTCGGCTTCCTGCCGCATCCCGTATGTCTCCAGCCCGAAGGCGCGCCGGGTCGAGGTGCGTTTCCCGGATCCGACGGCCAATCCCTATCTCGCCTTCGCTGCGCTGTTGATGGCAGGGCTCGACGGGGTGCAGAACAAGATTCATCCGGGCGACCCGATCGACAAGAACCTGTACGACCTGCCGCCGGAAGAGGCCAGGAAAGTGCCGACCGTGTGCCATTCGCTCGATATGGCGCTGGAGATTCTCGACCAGGACCGCGAGTTCCTCACCCGCGGCGGTGTGTTCTCGAACGACATGCTGGATGCGTACATCGCGCTCAAGATGGAAGAGGTGCAGCGCTTCCGCACCACCACGCATCCGGTCGAGTTCGACATGTACTACAGCTCGTGATCGCCGCTGCCTGCGCAGCCAAAAGGGGGCTTGCGCCCCCTTTTGCGTTTTTTTCGTCTCCCGCAGTGGACGCTTGCGCCATCGCGTGGGGCGCTTGCGCTACCGTGGCCGGCCCGCGACGCGTATTGCGCGGGTCGTGGCCAACGCGGACGGCATGCTTCGGACAATTGCCAAAGCATCGGTCGTGCCGTAGACTGCCGGTGCTTTTCAGTAGACTCGTCAACAGGATAGCCTGCGAAACCGTTGTAGTTCCTGATGCGGCGAAAAAGTTTGATTCGGGTTCTTGCCTGGAGCGCCTTGAGCGCTTTTGCACCCGCTACCTCGGCCGTGCTGTGCAAGTACGTCGACGACAACGGCCATGTCACCTATTCGGATTCGCCGGTGAAGGGCGCGAAGAAGTCCTCCTGCTTCGAAGCGCCCCCGGTACCGCAACCGCCATCCCAGCCGCAACCTCAGAGCGCACGCGAGCCGCGTCCGCCGCAAACGGTGAACACACCGGGCCTGCCGAACGTGGATCCGGCCACGCAGCGCCGGCGCGACGATTCTCGTCGCAAGATCCTCGAAGACGAGCTCGCCGTCGAGGAGCGGGCGTTGGCCGAAGCCCGCAAGGCATTGGGCGAGGGCGAAGCCACGCGCCTGGGCAGCGAGCGCAACTACCAGCGCTATCTCGATCGCATCCAGGGCTT
This sequence comes from Burkholderiales bacterium, assembly GCA_050741055.1. Lineage (GTDB taxonomy): Bacteria > Pseudomonadota > Gammaproteobacteria > Burkholderiales > WYBJ01 > WYBJ01. The sequence goes on from JBOIEI010000410.1 coordinate 4,979, forward strand.
GAAGGATCGCGTGACGCAGCACGAGCGCAACGTCAGCGCGCTCAAGCAGGAGCTCTCCAACCTGCGCTGAGCGCTGCGTGCGCGAGCGGCATGGCGTGCGCCGGAATCCTTGGCGCGCATCTTGCTCGACGGCCTCGGTAGCACCGTCATGTTCGCTGCCGCCCTTCCCGGACTGGACCTGCTGGCAACGGCGGTCATGCTGGTCGATCACGATTGCAACATCATGTACGCCAATCCCGCCGCCGAGAACCTGCTCGAGTTGAGTGCGCGCCAGCTGCGCGGGCGCTCGCTGACTGAGCTCTTCTCCGGCGCCGAGCGGCTGATCGCGGCCATGAACTACGCGCGCAATCACGGCGCCAGCTCTACCGAGCACGACCTGGAGCTCGGCATCGGCAATCACGTCGCCTTGCACGCAAGCTGCTGCGCCACGCCGGTGGAAGACGGCGCTGCGCACGCGCTGCTGCTCGAATTCAGGCCGATCGATCAACGCATGAAGGTCGATCGCGAAGAGCGGCTGCTCAACCAGAACCTGGCCAACCGGGAGCTGATACGCAATCTCGCCCACGAGATCAAGAATCCGCTCGGCGGCATCCGCGGCTCGGCCCAACTGCTGCAGGCCGAGCTTCCGCGTCCTCAGCTTGCGGAATATACGCAGGTCATCATCAGCGAAGCGGATCGCCTGCAATCGCTGATGGACCGGCTGCTCACCCCGCATCGCCTGCCTCAGCCGCGCACCTTCAGCGTGCACGAGGCCTTGGAGCGCGTGCGCGGTCTGGTGGCCGCCGAGACGCCCGAAGGGATCGTCGTCGAGCGCGACTACGATGTGAGCCTGCCGCCGATCGTCGCCGACATCGAGCAGATCATCCAGGCGTTGCTCAACATCGTGCGCAACGCCGTGCAGGCCATGCAGGGGCGCGGCCGGATCGTGCTGCGCACGCGCGTCGCGCGCCAGGCGATCATCGCGCGGCGGCGTTATCGGCACGCCGCCCGGGTGGAGATCGTCGATTCCGGTCCCGGCATTCCGGACGCCGTTCGCGACAACCTCTTCTTTCCCCTCGTATCGGGCCGCGACGGCGGCACCGGCCTCGGCCTTTCGATCGCGCAGACCTATATCACCCAGTACGGAGGCACCATCGAGTTCGAGACCCGCCCGGGGCGCACCAGCTTCATCATCCATCTGCCGATCGCCGAACCGGCGATCGGCAAATCCCTGCCTGACGAATCGAGCGATCGCCCGTGATTCCAAACCCAGCCGATCCCAGCGCCATGTCCGAAGCCCTGAGCACTGCCGCCTTTTCTTCGACCGCAACGCCGCCCGCCGTGAAACCGGTGTGGATCATCGACGACGATCGATCGATCCGCTGGGTGTTCGAAAAGGCGCTCGCTCGCGACGGCATCGCCTACCGCAGCTTCTCGTCCGCTGCCGATGCGCTGGCGGCGCTGGCCGACGGTGTGCCGCAGGTGGTGGTGAGCGACATCCGCATGTCGGGCGAGTCGGGGCTCGACCTGCTGCAGAAGCTGAAGGAGCGCCATCCGCAGCTTCCCGTCATCATCATGACGGCGTACTCCGATCTCGACAGCGCCGTGGCGGCCTTCCAGGGCGGCGCCTTCGAGTATCTGCCGAAGCCGTTCGACGTCGACAATGCGGTGGAGCTCATTCGGCGTGCGCTGGACGAAAGCCGCAAGCGCGAAACGACGGCCGAAGCCGAAGCACCGGCGCCCGAGATTCTGGGGCAGGCGCCGGCGATGCAGGACGTGTTCCGCGCGATCGGCCGTCTCGCGCAGTCGAACGCGACCGTGCTCATCACCGGCGAGTCGGGAACCGGCAAGGAGCTGGTGGCCCGTGCCCTGCACCGGCACAGCCCGCGCGCTTCGAAACCCTTCATCGCGATCAACACCGCCGCCATCCCGAGGGACCTGCTCGAGTCCGAGCTTTTCGGTCACGAGCGCGGTGCGTTCACCGGCGCGCAGACGCAGCGGCGCGGCCGCTTCGAGCAGGCCGACGGCGGCTCGCTCTTTCTCGACGAGATCGGCGACATGCCGCCCGAGCTGCAGACGCGCCTGCTGCGGGTGCTTTCCGACGGCCAGTTCTACCGCGTCGGCGGGCATCAGCCGATCAAGGTCAATGTGCGCGTCATCGCCGCCACCCACCAGAACCTGGAAGAGCGCGTCGCCCGCGGCCTGTTCCGCGAGGACCTGTTTCATCGGCTCAACGTGATTCGCCTCAAGCTTCCGGCGCTGCGTGAGCGGCGCGACGACATTCCGCTGCTCGCGCGCTACTTCCTGCAGAAGAGCGCGCGCGAGCTCGGCGTCGAGGGCAAGCGCCTGGCGGAAGCCGCGATCAAGTTTCTTTCCGCGCAGGAGCTGCCGGGCAACGTGCGCCAGATCGAGAACCTGTGCCACTGGCTGACCGTCATGGCGCCCGGGCAGACCGTCGAAGTGGGCGACCTGCCGCCGGAATTGCGCGGCGAGTCGAAGAGCTCGGCCGATCCGTCGTGGACCGTGCTGCTCGAGCGCGAGGTGGAGAACGCGCTCAATCGCGGCGAATCGCGCATCATCGAAGGTCTCTCCGCCAGCTTCGAGCGCGCCCTGATCAAGAAGGCGCTCGCGCACACCGGCGGCCGGCGTATCGAGGCGGCGCAGCTGCTGGGATTGGGCCGCAACACCCTCACGCGCAAGATACGCGAGCTCGGCATGGAGTCCGAATCGAGCGCGCCCAACGGCGCCGACCCATGACAACGCGAGCCTGCGGACGGAATCTTCATGGATGGCGGCAATCGAACGAGATGGGCGCGAAGTTGGGGATGAGGGCTATGAGTCATTGACCGGAACCTCACCAAAAGGAGAAGGAGGCACGATGGCACGAGCACTGTGGAACGGCGCTGTCATTGCGCACAGCGATGAAACCGTTGTCGTCGAAGGCAACCACTATTTTCCACCCGGCAGCGTCGATTCGAGCCGCCTGCGTGCGAGCGAGACGCACAGCGTCTGTTCCTGGAAAGGAACGGCCAGCTATCATGACGTCGTCGTGGATGGCGAAGTGAACAAGGATGCCGCCTGGTACTATCCGCAGCCCAAGGCGGAGGCCGCAAACATCGCGGGCTACATCGCCTTCTGGCGCGGCGTGTGGGTAGAGCCCTAGCACGTAGCATAGAAGGCAGCACAGGGCTTAGGCAGCTTTGCCAGGCATGATTATTCCGGGAGGCCCGGCCCATATCACGGCGCTGTAACCGCGGGCAGCCCGATGGGAGGGCAGAGTCGGCCGCGGACCGGTTTTTGTGGGATCGAATCCGATCTTGTCCCACAAAGCGTCGGCCGTGGCGTTGACCGCACGGGCCCGTTCGCTAGCCGTGGCCCAGGTTCGCTCGCAGTCGTCTACTTGGCCGGTCCGGCGGCCTGGGCGCCTTGAGCAGGCGGCGGTGCGCCCGCTTCTGCAGCGGGCTTGACCACCACGGGCGCTTCCGCGCTCGGAATGGTCTGTGGCTTCAACGCCGGTGCGCTGCGCGGATAGCCCGCCGTATCCAGCGCGGCGTTCCACTGGCTTTCGTCGAAGCCTTTCAGCTTCTGGTTCGTGCCGATCACCAGCAGCGGCACGGAGTTGTCCCCGCCGCTCACCTGCTTCCATGCTTCCTGTTCGCTCTGGCGTGAGGGATTGCGCACGGTGTGCGGAACGCCACGGCGCGCCAGGTAGTCGCGGGCCCGGTTGCACAGATCGCCGCAGTCGCTCATCCATACGGTGACCGGATTGCGCTTGGCGGCCTCCTGCACGGCGAACGGGGCGCCTGTCGTCTGGATGGTGTTCGGAACGATCTTTTGTTCCTCGGCGTTGCGCGCGTTGGGTGGCGGCGGGGTGTCCGAATACTGCACGCGTCCCTGCGCATCGACCCACTTGTACATGGCGGCGTGCACCGGTACCGCGAGCGCTACGGCGAGCGCCAGAACAAGGAATTTCATCGTCCCCTCGCTTCGAGCTAGTGTCTCAATTCACTGTAACACAGCCGATCCCCGCCCACTCAGGCAGGGCGTCACGCCGGCACGGCGTCGCTCATGCCGGTATGGCGCAGCAGGGCATCGATGCGCGGCTCGCGCCCGCGGAAGGCGATGAACGATTCGAGCGCCGGGCGGCTGCCGCCCACGCCGAGGATCTCGTCGCGGAAGCGCTTGCCGGTCTCGGCGTTCAGCACGCCGGTTTCCTCGAACAGGCTGTAGACGTCGGCGGACAGGACTTCGGCCCACTTGTAGCTGTAGTAGCCGGCGGCATAGCCGCCGCCGAAGATGTGACTGAAGCTGTTGGCGAAGCGATTGTAGGGTGGGGGCACGAGCACCGCGATTTCGGCGCGCACGCGGGCCAATACGTCCTCGGCGGTTTCGGCGCCCTCCGGATCGTGCGCGCTGTGCAGCAGCATGTCGAACAGCGAGAACTCGAGCTGGCGCACGGTCTGCATGCCGATCTGGAAATTCTTCGCCGCCAACATCCGGTCGAACAGTGCGCGCGGTAGGCGCTCGCCCGTCTCGACCTGCCGCGTCATCGGCGCCAGCACCTCCCACTCCCAGCAGAAGTTCTCCATGAACTGGCTGGGGAGCTCGACCGCATCCCATTCCACGCCGCTGATGCCCGCGACCGGCAGATCCTCGACGCGCGTGAGCAGATGGTGCAGCCCGTGTCCGAACTCGTGGAACAGAGTGCTTACATCGTCGTGCGTGAGCAGCGCCGGCTTGCCGGCGACCGGCGCGGAGAAGTTGCAGGTGAGATACGCCACCGGCGCCTGGATCGCGGCTCCGATGCGGCGGCGGGTGATGGCATCGTCCATCCACGCGCCGCCGCGTTTGCCGGAGCGCGCGTACAAGTCGAGATAGAACTGGCCGACCCGCTCGCCGGCGCGATCGACCAGGCTGAAGAAGCGCACGTCCGGATGCCACAGCGGCGCCCGGTCTTCTCTCACGGCCAGGCCGTACAGCCGCTCCACCAGGCCGAACAAGCCGTTCAGCACCTGATCCTCGGGGAAATACTGCTTCACTTCCTGGTCCGAAAAGGCATAGCGCGCGATGCGCAGTCGCTCCGAGGCGTAGGGGACGTCCCAGGCTTGCAAGTTGTCGAGACCGAGCTCCACGCGCGCGAACGACTTCAATTCCTCCAGGTCACGCTCGGCGAACGGCTTCGCGCGCCGCCCCAGGTCGTGCAGGAATTCGAGCACCTCGGCAGGCGATTTCGCCATCTTGGGCTCGAGCGAATACTGAGCGTAGTTCTCGAAGCCCAGCAGCTCGGCCAGCTCGCGTCGCAACTTCAGGATCCGGGCGATGATCGGCGTGTTGTTCCATTCCGCGTTGCCGAATTCCGAGGCGCGTGTCGCGTAGGCGCGATACATCAGCTCGCGCAAACCCCGGTCGGTCGCATACTGCATGACGGGCAGGTACGACGGCATATGCAGTGTGAATTTCCAGCCATCCTGTCGCGCATCCTGAGCAGCCTTGTGCGCCGCCGCCAGCACGTCGTCCGGAATGCCGGCGACGCGGGCCGGATCGGTCTCGATGTGCGAGAAGGCGTCGGTGGCGTCCAGGATGTTGTCGGAGAAGCGCGAGGTGAGCTCGGCGAGCTCTTCGCGTACCGCCTTGAAGCGTTGCTTGCGCTCGGGCGCGAGCTCGGCGCCGCCCAGGCGGAAATCGCGCAGCTCGTTCTCGACGACCTTGCGCCGGGCGGGACTGAGCGCAGCGAGCTCCTGCGATTGCGACAGCATGCGGTAGCGCTCGAACAACGCCTCGTTCTGGCCGAGCTCGGTCCAGTATTGCGTCACCTTGGGCAGTGCGGCGTTATAGGCCTCGCGCAGCCCGGGCGTGTTCACGACCGCATTGAGATGTGCAACCTGGCCCCAGGTGCGGCCGAGGCGCTCGTTGGCGTCGATCAGCGGCTGTACGAAATCGTCCCAGGTGACGCGCGTTTGCGTCTGCGTCAGGCGCGCGACGGTTGCGCGGCATTCGGCCAGCAGGGCGTCGATCGCGGGCGCCACCAGCGGTGGCCCGAAATCGCTGAAGCGGGGCAAGCCCGAATAGTCCAGCAGTGGATTCATCGTTTCACCTTCAGAGCACCTTCACAGCGCGTAGACGACCTGGCCTTCGACCAGGGTGTAGTGCACCTGTCCCCGCAGCTCCCATTTGAAGAAAGGCGTGTTCTTGCCCATGCTCTTGAGCGACTCGGTGTCGATGCGCCAGTAGCAACCCGGATCGAACACGCAAACATCCGCCTCGCCGCCGACCGCCAGCCGGCCCGCGTCGATGCCAAGGATACGCGCCGGCTCGCAGGTGATTCTAGCCAGCGCGGCCGCAAGGGGAATGTCGCTTTCTTCCTCCCATTTGAGCGTCAGCGGCAGGAGCAGTTCCAGCCCGGTCGCGCCGGGTTCCGACTCGGCAAAGGGCAGCTGCTTGGCGTTCTCGTCGACCGGGGTGTGATCCGAGCACAGGGCGTCGATGGTGCCGTCGCTCAGGGCCGCGCGCAGCGCGTCGCGGTCGCGTTGGCTGCGCAAGGGCGGCACGAGGCGACAATTGGAGTCGTAGTAGCCGATGTCCACCTCGCTCAGGTGCAGGTGATGGATCGAAAGATCGCAGGTGACCTTGAGTCCCTGGGCGCGCGCTTCGCGCAGCATCGCGAGCCCGGCGGCGCTGGAGATGCGACAGAAATGAACCCGCGCATCGGTGTCGCGCATCAGGTGCAGGATGGTCGCGATGGCGATGGTTTCGGCCGAAACCGGGATGGCGGCCAATCCCAGGCGCGTGGCGACCTGGCCGTCGTGGGCGACGCCGCCGCAGGCCAGGAAATGCTCCTGCGGGCGCAACCAGACCCGGTAGTCGAACGTGGAGGCATATTGCAGCGCGCTCATCAGCACCGCGGTATCGACCAGCGGCGCGTCCGCCTGGGTGAATGCGATGCAGCCGGCCTCGGTCAGCTCGGCCATTTCGGTCAGCCGCTCGCCGCGCAGACCCTGCGTCAAGGCGCCGAGCGGGTACACGCGTGCCTGGTTGAGGTTCCGGGCGCGATGCTTGAGCATCTCCACCAGTCCCGGCTCGTCCAGCGGCGGATCGGTATCGGGCAGACAGGCGAGACTGGTCACGCCGCCCGCGACCGCGGCGTTCATTTCCGATTCCAGCGTGGCGATGTGCTCGTAGCCCGGCTCGCGCAGGCGCACGGCCAGGTCGACGAAGCCGGGGCAGACCACCAGCCCGCCCGCATCGATCTCGCGCTCGGCGCGGAAGCCCTCGGGCCGGTTTCCCATGCCGGCGATCCGGCCCTCGGCAATGTAGAGATCCTGCACGGCATCGAGGCCGCTCGCAGGATCGATCACCCTGCCGCCACGGATATGGATCTTCATGCTAACTGCTCGCGACCATGGACATGACCGCCATGCGTATCGCGATGCCGAACGTGACCTGCGGCAGGATGACCGACTGGCGGCCGTCGGCCACGGCCGAATCGATCTCCACACCCCGGTTGATCGGG
>JBOIEI010000411.1:0-1761 GCA_050741055.1 Burkholderiales bacterium
CAAGTAAGTGCGATCGACCCGTGCAGCGCGTGCCGCGGCCCTCGGGTTCTTCGTGCGGCTCGCCGCGATTCACACGTGGCCGCTGGCGAGCCGTCCGGCCGTGTACTCCCGCGTCGACAACGGCGACTACAACCTGAACGTCTGGACGATCGACTGGGTGGCGCGCACGGTGCCGACCGATCCCGCCAATCTGTTCAACGCCAACATCTTCCACCCCGCCACGCTCACGCTCGCCTATTCCGAGCCGCTGATCCTCCAGGGCGTGCTGGCGATGCCCGCCGTCTGGCTCGGTGTCTCGCCCATCGCCACCTTCAGCCTGCTCCTCATCGCCGGCCTTGCGCTCTCGGCGTGGGCTTTCGCGCTGCTCGTGGAGCGCGACACCGGCAGCTGGATCGCAGGACTCGTGGCGGGATCGGCGGTCGCCTTCAATGCGCACCACCTGGTGCGGCTGGTCCACATCCAGGCGCTGCACCTCGAGCTCCTGCCAATCGTGTTCTTTGCGCTCGATCGGCTGCTCGTCAGCGGACGCCGGCGATATGCCGTGCTGCTGGGCGCGTCGCTCGCGTTGCAGGCGACGGCCTCGATGTATCTGCTCATCTTCACCGGGTGGGCGGTGATCTGCGCATGGCTGGCCCGGATGCCCGAGTGGCGGCACCGCCTTGGACCAACGACCGTGTGGACGCTCCTCGCCGGAGCGACCTGCGCGCTCGTGCTGTTGCCCATAATCTGGCCGTATATCGAGCTCGCCCGGACCCACGGCATGATGCGCAACCTGAAGGACACGCAACGCTGCGCGGCTTCCTGGAGCGACTACCTCTACACGGGCTCTCACGTGCACTACCAGGCGTGGAGCCATCATTTCAACAACAGCGTCGATGCGAGCTTCCCCGGCGTGATCGTCACCGGCTTGGCCGTCTTCGGGCTGCTCGGTCCCGCCGGCCGCACGCCACGCGCGCGCATGTGGCTGGCCATCGTGCTCGGCGCTGTTCTCTTTTCCGTCCTGCCCCGGCTGCCCGGCTTCCCCTGGCTGTTCGGCCACGTTCCCGGCATGAGCGCCATTCGCTGCTACTCACGCGCCGCGCAACTTGCGCTCATCGGCCTGGCGGTGCTCGCCGGCTACGGCACGGCGCAGCTCCTCGCCAGGCTGACCAGTGCTCGTGCCGCGATCGTCGCCGGCGTCGCGCTCGTTGCCGCGATCAACGTCGAGGCGCTCCGCGCCCCGCTCTGGTACCGCGAATTCCGCGGGATCCCGTCGATCTACGATCGGCTGCGCGACGAGCCGCACGCCGTCGTCGTGGAGCTGCCCTTCTACGATCGGCGGACGTTCTTCGGCAACTCGGGCTACATGCTCAACGCCATCCTCCATCGCCACCCGATCGTCAACGGCTACAGCGGCTTCGTGCCCAGAGACTTCGAGGCGACCGCACAGTCGCTGCGCACGTTCCCGTCGTTGACGTCACTCGAAACACTGCACAAACATGGCGTCACCCACGTCGTCGTACACCCCGCCCTGCGATTGAAGCGCCCCGAAATCGACGCCACCCCGTCGCTTCGATTGATGACCGAGCAGGGGGGCATTGCGATTTATCGCTTCGTGGCTCGATGAGACCGGAGCAAATGCAACAGGAGGATGGGAGCAAGGGAGGTCAGGGGGAGCTTGTATTCGGCTCATCAAAAGCCATCCATCGATGCGCCCCAATCGAAGTGATCTCCCTTTCCTCGCTTGCTCCTGTGGATCTTTCGGTCTGTTCGCAGCGTGAC
>JBOIEI010000412.1:0-1900 GCA_050741055.1 Burkholderiales bacterium
CCTCGGCACTGTCCGCGTGCACGATCGCGTGCGCCGGAAACGCGACCGCGGACAACTGCCGCTCCATACCGTCCACGGTGATCTGATTGTCGAACGCCAGCGCGGCGATACGCTCGATCGCGTCGTACCAGGCACCGGCCTGGATCATGGTCTCGAGCACTTCCACATCGCTGGGCAGTTCGGCCGCCACCGTGAGCGGAAAGTAGCGCCCGACGCGGTCCACGCTCGGTTGCACCAGGCCGGCCCACGCCGACGCACCGCAAGTGCCGGGCGCGAGCAGAAAGCGCCACACCGGTGCATCGCGATACAAGCGTTCCCAATCCGCACCGAGCGCGCTGCGGCAATGGGCCAGACATTGTTGCAGCCATTCGTCCCAGCGCTGCACGAATGCGTGCGCGAGGCGGCGGCTGACGAAATCGCCCTGATCGGGCATCTTGCCGTAGAAGCCGGTTTCGCCGCGACCCTGCATGCTCAACTCCCCGGGCATCGGAATTCCTCCAATGCGCGCAGGCGAAACGGGTTGTAGATGCTGGTCGCGCGCAGTTCGTAAGTGACCGGAGCCCCGCCGAAGTTGTAGGCGAGCTGGAGGCGGTCAGGCTGTGCGCCGACCTGCGGGTTGCCGCGATCGATCAACCGGAACAGCGCCCAGGTGCCTTCGACGGTGAGCGCGGCGCCGCTCGGGTAGGCCTGCAGCCGCACCGTTCCGCCGGGGCGCTGGCTCGGCCAGCCGATCTTCACCGCGATGGCGGCGATGCGATCGAAGCGCATCACCTGGTTGTCGATCTCGAGCGTGACATGGCTCACGCGCTCGTCCATCGACAGCACGCGCAGATCGGCCGCGGCGGCGGGCATCTTCGACCCCGGCCGGAAGAACGCGTCGCGAATGATCGCCGCGCGCTGGAACTGAGCGATGACGCCGGCGGGCACCTGCACGCCTTCGCGCCCGCGGCTGCGCCAGGTCGCCCCCGAGGTGTCGACGTACTGCGCGACCTGGCTCTTGAACACCTCGTCCAGATCCCCGCCGGGGCCGAACACGCGGCTGAAATCGTCCACGGTGACTTCGTTGGCGGCCTGCTTGTTGAACGGGTAGCGGCCCGCGATCGCCTTGCGGCAGAAGTCCGACGCCGCCATGATCGACTTCATCACGCTCTCGCGGCTCGCCCGGTCGCCTTGCGACAGCCCCGCCTGTGCCGCGCCGCGCAGCGCCTCGCGCACGGGCGAGGGCAACTGGGATGCGTCGCCTTCGAGCTCGCGCGCCGCAAGCGGCGGCTTCACCGGCTCGCCGCGGCGCTCGGACTCCTCCATCGCCACCAGCTGACTGTGGTATTCGCGCAGCTTCGCGATCACCTGGTCGATCTGCGACGGCGTGCCTTCCTTACCGGCCGCGAGCGCGCGCAGCTCGCGGAAATGATCGTCGACGACCGCCTCGGGCTGCTTCTGCGCGCCGGTGTCGATCTTGGTCGCGGCGCCCAGAATGCCGGAGAGCGCCTTCTTGGTGGAATCCACGACGCTGTCCGTAATCGCCTTGGTGGCGGCCGACTTGACCGAACCGTCGCCCTCGGAGAGCGAGACTTGCTTGGCGGCCGCGACCACCAGCCGGCGCAGCGGCGAATCCGATCCCGACAGGGTGCGGACCAGCGAAACGGTCTGCGACAAATTCTGCGGCCGCTTCAAGCGGATGTCGCTCAGGAACTCGTCCCAGGTGCGGATGTAGTCCTCGAGATAGCGGCGGCGCACTTCCTCCAGCGCCTGGGGCGACTCGGCGACTGCGGCGACTGCGCTCTTGCGCCCGAGCACCCACGATTCCTCCTGGGCCAGGCGCTGCGTGGTGCGAGCGGCCGCGGGCTTGAATGCCTTGTAGTAGCCGTTCAAGGTGAAGAAGCCCGGCACACCCTGCGTC
>JBOIEI010000413.1:0-3629 GCA_050741055.1 Burkholderiales bacterium
TCGGCCGCCCGCCAGCGCACGAGCTCGGCAGCCGCGCGGGCGGCGTAGCGCCGATCGTCCTCGGTGAGCAGAGCACTTTCGGCATCGGCTGCCTCGGCCGCGCGAACGAGCAAGACCTGGCGTGCCGCGATTTCGTCCAAGTATTTCCTCTACGGGCATCGGTGAACTGCCCCAAGAACGGCATGATAGCCGCCGGCTCGGCCGGAGGGCCAAAGTCGCACCGTGCCGCACTCGTGCGGCTTCCGGACGCCCGCGCTTCGATCCGTGATAAGGTGAGGCGATCCGGGTTTACGTGTATTGTCCTTGTCGGGCTGCGCGCGTGCTCAGCCGCGAGCGCCCGCCCGCGGTCCTCATCCGCGTGGTGACGAATCGAGGAAAGTGTGTCGAGCGCAGCCGAGATCTATCAGCAGGCGATCAAATCGCTGGCGGCGGAAGCGACCGGCCACGGCACGCTCGAATCGCCGACCGGCCGCGCCTTTCTCGATAATCCGCTTTGCGGAGATTGCGTCGAGATGCAGGTGGCGGTTGCGGACGGCCGCATCCGCGCGCTCGCGCACGACGTCAAAGGCTGCCTGCTGTGCCGCGCGGCCGCATCCGCGATCGGCAAGCGGGCGCCCGGCGCCGACCTTGCCGCCATCGAGCGCATCGGCGCCCAGGTGGCGGCCATGCTGCGTGAGGGCTCGCCCGCGCCCCCGGGCTGGGACGAACTGGCGGTGTTCGCACCGGTGCACGGCCATCCGAGCCGCTACCGCTGCGTGCAGTTGCCGTTCGAGGCGCTGGCTGCTGCGATGAAGCCTGGCGCTGCATGATACTTTGGCCGGCAGGCGTGACACCGAAGCTCAGCAGGCACGATGTCGAAGCCAGCGCGCACCGCACGCTCGAACATTGCGACCGGTCCGCGGAGCCCTATCCGTGACACCGAAGCTCGGCAAGCATGACCTCGAAGCCATCGCCCAGCGCACGCTCGAGCACTACGACCGGTCCGCGGAAGCGTTCTGGCACGGCACGCGCGCTCACGACGTGGGCCAGAACATCAACGCGCTGCTGCGTCACATCGAAGGCTCGGCCCCGTACACGATCCTCGATTTCGGCTGCGGTCCCGGACGCGATCTGAAGGCGTTCGCCGAACGCGGGCAGGTCGCGATCGGACTGGAAGGCTCGGCAGCGTTCGCCGCCATGGCGCGTGCCTACAGCGGCTGCGAAGTCTGGCAGCAGAACTTTTTGCAACCGGAGCTGCCTGCCGCGCGCTTCGACGGCGTCTTCGCCAATGCATCGCTCTTTCACGTGCCGACGCAGAGCTTGCCGCGAGTGCTGCAAGCGCTGCATGCGACGCTGAAACCGGCAGGCGTGCTTTTCAGCTCCAATCCACGCGGACACAACGAGGAAGGCTGGAATCACGGCCGCTACGGCGCGTTCTGGGACCTGGAAACGTGGCGCGAGCATGTGCGCGCCGCCGGCTTCGTCGAGCTCGAGCATTACTACCGGCCCGACGGAATACCGGTGAACGAGCGGCCGTGGCTTGCAACGGTGTGGCGCGCGCTGGTGTGATGCGGTAGCCAGTTAGCCCGTGCCTATCGGAGCTTTATCCCCGCCTCCTTGATGATGCCGGCCCACTTGGCCCTTTCCTTCTTGATGCGCGCGGCCAGCCCCGCGATCGTCGAGGGCTCGGGCTCGAATCCCAGCCGCGCCATACCGGCCAGGACGGCGGAATCCTTTTGTGCTTTGAGCGAAGCCTCGCGGATACGCTCGACAATGCCTTTCGGCGTCGCGCCCGGTACGGCCAGGCCATACCACTGCAGCGCCTGGAATCCGGGGTAGCCCGATTCGGCTACGGTGGGCAAGTCCGGCATCGCCTTGGAGCGCTTGGTACCCGTGCTCGCCAGCCCGCGCAGCCGTCCGGCCTTGATGTAGTTGATCGAAGAGGCGGTAGAGCTGACGTTCATCTGGATCTCGCCCGCGAGCACGGCGGTGAGCGAAGGTCCGGAGCCTTTGTACGGGACGTGCACCACGTCGATCCCGGTCACCTTCTTCAGCAGCTCTGCGGCCAGGTGGTTGGAGCTGCCCATGCCGCCCGATCCGTGGCGAAGCTGGCCGGGCTTCTGCTTGGCGAGAGCGACGAACTCCTTGAGCGTCTTGGCCGGTACGTCGGGGTGCACGACGACGATCTGGTCGGTTGCAGCAAGTATGACGACGGGTTGGAGATCGAACGACGTGTTGTAGAGACTCGGATTCGCGGTGAGCATGGTGTCGAGCACCAGCAACACCGTGTGGCCGTCCGGATTGGCATTGTCGACGAGCTCGGCCGCCAGGTTGCCGGCGGCGCCCGTGCGGTTGTCCACGATCCAGTTCTGGCCCATGATCTCGCTCAGTTTCGGAGCATATATGCGCGCGATGGCATCGGAGCCGCCGCCCGGCGCGAACGGCACGATAAACCGGATCGGCCGGCTCGGGTACGAGGAATCAGCAGCGTGTGCGACGCCGGCAGCGATGCAACAAGCGAGCAAAGCGATGATGTGCGTGATACGGCGCAGGCGGGCACGGCTGGTCATGTCGGTCTCCTCGTTATGCTCCGATCGAAACCGGATTTGCCGCGTCTCGACTTTGGCGGCTCTTGCGCGGATTCTTGTGATGAAGCTATACCGCGTTGCTGGTCATGTCAAAGCGCCACGCCGGCATATTGCTTCGTGTCGCTCGATCGACTCGCAACAATCCAGCGAACATCAACCTGTTTTCCGCAGCCGTACGTCCATCGTGCAGACACGCAGCGGCCAGTGCTTGCGCGTACTTGAAGTCGCTGGCGGGGAGCCACGTATTTGGTACGAAAAGCTACACCTGCCGCACGATCGAGTTGGAGAGAACGCCTATGCCCTCGATCTCACACTCGACCACGTCTCCGGGTTTGATCCACCTGTCGATCTCGAACCCGACGCTGTGCGCGGGCGGGCCGCTGCCGAAGAAGTCGCCGACGTTTACGGTCTCGTCGCGCGAGACATACGCGATCAGGTCCTCGAAAGTGAAAGCCCAGTTCGAGAGCCTGCCATCGAACCATACTTCTCCGTTCACGCGCGTCACGAGCCGCAGCGCGTCCACGCTCTGCAGTTCGTCTGCAGTCACCAGGCACGGTCCCATGATCTTCGAGGTTTCGAAGTCCTTCGCCTTGGCCGGTCCCATGCGCAGGCTCAGCTCCGCAGGCTGGATGTCGCGCAGTCCCAGGTCGTTGAAGATCGTGTAGCCCGCGATGTGCTTCTTCGCCTGGTCGGCCGGTATGTCCTTGCCCGCTACCGGCGGGCATGTGCGGGTGGGAACCGAGGACGAGCCGTACCTGAGCCCGGGCGTACTGGGCGACAACGCGGAGCACGTCGCGCGCATCGCCGGGATCGCCGGCCATTTCGCGCGGGCGATGGCGACGGTGGATGAGGCGCGCGGCCTTCTCGGAATTTCCGGTTAGCAGGCGGCATGAAGGACGACACCCTCGGCCTCTACGACACAGCGGATCTCAGGGAAGCCGCGCGACGACGGCTTCCACACGGGCTGTTCGAGTTCATGGACAGGGGCAACGACGACGACATCGCCATGCGCGACAACCAGCTCGCGCTGGAGGCGATCAAGCTCGTGCCGCGCGTGCTGGT
>JBOIEI010000414.1:0-4507 GCA_050741055.1 Burkholderiales bacterium
GATCTCGTGTTCTTCATCGGCAGCCACACCGGCGGTCAGGTCACCAACGGCTGGCAGATCCCGAAGATCGGCACGCCGACGATCCAGCTCGACATCGATCCGCGCGAGCTCGGGCGCAACTATCCGAACACCGTCGCGCTCAATGGCGATGCCAAGCTCACGCTGGCACAACTCGCCGAGGCGGCCGGCAACGCGCCCGCGCGGCGCGCCGAGTGGCTCGAACAGGTGCGCGGCTACGTGACCGACTATTGGGCGGAGTGCGAGCCGCTGCGCAATTCGGACGCGATGCCGCTGCGTCCCGAGCGGATCTGCAAGGAGCTCGAGCAGTGGTTGCCGGCGCAATCGACGCTCGTGGTCGATACGTTTCACGCGGCGATCTGGACCGCGCAGATGACCCGGCTGCTGAAGCCCGGGCAGCGTTACATCCGCTGCGCCGGATCGCTCGGCTGGGCTTTTCCCGCCACGATCGGCGTCAAGGCCGCGCTCGGCGATCAACCCGTCATCGGCTTCTGCGGCGATGCCGGGTTCTACTATCACATGGCCGAGCTGGAGACCGCGGCCCGCTGCGGGTTGAACATCGTGATGATCGTCAACAACAACCACTCCGGCGGCGTGAGCGAGACTGCGCGCTTCCATGACGGCGTCAACTTCGCCAAGGTCGCCGATTCGATGGGCTGCGCGGGATTCCGCGTCGAGCGCGGGGCGGACATTCAGCCCACGCTCGACAAGGCGCTCGCCGCCGGCAAGCCGGCCCTGGTCGAGATCCTGAGCGATCCCGCGATTCGCGCCAAGCGCGGATGGGTGCCGCCGGCCGTCAGCGGCGAATAGCAGCAGACGGCGATGCACGGCCGTTGCGCCGGGCCCGCATGCAGGAAGCGCCTGGCGCCACCCCGACGATAGGCGTTTCTCCTGACGGGTACCCTTGGCAACGCACTCCGCGCCACCGCTCGACGCGCAAGCAGCCGGGCTCAATCGCCGCCGGTCAGAGGCTCCAGTCCCGTGCGCCGCAGGACGGGCACCGCCCCGGCGGAAAGCAGGTGGCGGACGAAATCGCATGCGATGCCGGGCTGCGGCGACTTGCCATGCAGCCCGGTCGAAAAGACTTCGATTTTCTCGATGCCGGGAGGCAGCTCGCGGATGACGTCGATTCCCGCCACGGGCAATAGCTCGCTCACCTGCTGGAACCCGATCTCGGCTTCGCCCTTCGCGACAAGTTCGCCGATGGGAATGCCCTTGACCTGCTGCGCGCGCGCGCCAAGCTGCTCGGCGATCCCGAGGCGCTGGAACAGTTCCGCGATGTAGACCCCGCTCGGGCCAAACGAATACGCGATCGACTTGGCTGCGAGCATCGATTGCTTGAATGCCTCGGCCGTATGGATGTCCGGCTTCGGCGCGCCCGCGCGCACCGCCATACCCACGCTCGACTTCACGATGTCGGTCCGGGTTCCGGGCGCCACGATTCCCTTCGCGGTCAATTCATCGATCGTCGCGCCGGTCAGCAGGATGAGGTCGACGACCTCGCTGGATTCGAGCCGGCGGATCATATCCATCGTCGGCATCCAAAGCGGCGTGACGCTGCAATGCTTGCTGGTTTCGAACAGCGGCACCAGCTCGCGGAACGCTTCCTTCACCGCGGCCGTGGCCATGATGGTGATGCCGTTTGCACTCGACATGCAGCACTCCTTCGAACCACCCCGTCCGCGCTACTGCGCGTCCCGCCCCTCCTTCGCAGGGGAAACGCTCTCCCCCTCTCTCGCAAGGAGGGGAGCATGCACCAACACGCAGTCGGATTCTACTCGGCTTCTGCACGCACTCACACGCGCACTAGGCCGCACCCACGTAACGAAGTATCCTTGTTGCGGGTCCGTTGCCCGAATCGTAAAAGGAGATGCGCATGCCAGCGCTGCAGCCCGGAACGCAAGCCCCCGACTTTTCGCTTGCCTCGCATTTGGACAAGCCGTTCGCACTGAACACCTTCAAAGGCCGCAAGACCGTCGTGGCCTTCATGCCGTTCGCTTTCACGGGCGGATGAAAGAATCAGGTCCTCGGGTTCCGTGCGAACCACGACCAGTTCAAGCAGCTCGACGTAGAAATCCTCCAGCTCAGCGCCGATCCCGTCCCGGCCCTCAAGGCCTGGGCCGAACAACTCGGTGGTCTGCCCTTCCCGCTGTTGTCCGACTTCTGGCCGCATGGCGCGGTCGGGATGGCCTATGGCATCTTCAACGACCAGCGCGGGATGGATGCGCGCGCCGCATTCATCGTCGACGAGCAGGGAATCATCCGCTATTCCCTGGTTTGTCCGCAGGGCACCATCCCGGAGAGCAAGGACTTGCTGGAAGCGTTGAAGAAGCTGTAAGGCGTTTCGTCATTCCCGCGCCGGCGGGAATCCAGGTGGACAACGTCCACGAGCGCTTCTCCTGGATTCCCGTTTGCACGGGAATGATGTCGGCCTCGCCTTAATGAGGTCGGCTTCGCCCTAACGAAGAATTTCGATCGTCTTCTTCCGGATCAGATCGAAGTCGATCGTCGCGCCCAATCCGGGTCCTTCGGGCAGTCGCACCATCCCTTCCCTGTCGACCGCGAGGTCCTCCACCAGTGCGTACTTCTGCGTGGCATCGGGCAGCAACACTTCAAAGTACTCCGAATTCGCAATGGCGAGCATCACGTGCAGGTTGGCGACGTTGTTGAGCGAATTGCCGCCGTGATGAATCTCCAGGTTCATGTGGAACGCTTCCGCCAGGTGCGCCGTCTTCACCAGCGCCGTGATGCCGCCCTTGACCGCCACGTCGGCGCGCAGGAAGTCGGTGGCCTGCAGCGTGAGCCACGGCGCGAAAGCCTGGAATCCGCCCGGCGCGTACTCGGTCGCGAGGATCGGGATGTCCAGCTTCTGCCGCAGCTTCACGTAATTGGTGATGTCGTCGGCATCGAGCGGATCCTCGAACCAGTAGAAATCCAGCGCCTCCAGGGCGCGGCCGACGCGCAATGCCTCGGTATAGTTGTACGACCAGGTGCTGTCGAGCATCAGCCGGTAGCCATCGCCCACAGCCTTGCGCACGTGGCGGCAGATCTCGATATCCTGCTGCCATAGCGCCGGCGGATGCATCTTGTAGGCATGAAAACCCGCCTCTTGGACCCGAACCGCCTCCTCGGCGTACGCCTCCTTCGACGGCAACACCTCGGAGCTCGCATACGCCGGCGCGGCGTCGCGGAAGCTTCCGAGCAGACGATGGATCGGCAGATTCGCCACCTTGCCGGCGATATCCCACAGCGCGATGTCGATCGCGCCGATGCAGCGCAGGGTCGTGTTGCGGTTGCGCGGCCACATGCGCTGGTAGAGCCGTTCGCGCTCGAGCGGGTTCTCGCCCATCACGACCGGCTTCAGATACCGGACGAGCGAGGCAGCATCGAAATTCGCGCCGCGGTTCGACGAACCGAGGAAGGCATGGCCCTGAACGCCTTCATTGGTCTCGATGGTGACGAGCCCCAGCTGGCTCGTGCCCGCGGTCATGCGCCCAGTGTGACGGCCGAACTGACGCGGCGGTAGTCCGTCCCAGGCGAACAGCGTTACGCTTACGTCGGTGATCTTCATCGTGGCTATTGCACCTCGCGATCGGCCGCCCTGGCGACCTTCTGCCTTCGAACCGCTCGACGAAACTATAGCAGCATGCGGCCGCGCGGACATCGCGCATGCGCGAAGGCATTTGGGAACCCGGCCGGGTCGTGTTAGGTTTGATCGTTGTCGATCGAACAGGAGTCCGCAGCCGATGAAAGGAGTCGTCGTATGCCCGCAGCCGCGCGCCGCGGACGTGGGAGCAGCCATTCTCGCCCGGGGCGGCAACGCGTTCGACGCCGCGGTCGCCGCTGCCTTTTCCCAAATGGTGAACGATCCATTCATGTGCGGCATCGGCGGGATGGGCACGCTCCACTATTACCGTGCCGATACGGGTACGAGCGGCATGGTGGACTTCTACAATCGCGCCGGCTCGAAGGTCCAGCCGGACATGTGGGAGAAAGACTGCAAGGGCCGCACGGAAATCTCGGGCTACAGCCTGTTCGACGACTACCGCAGCGAGATCGGCTATACGTCGATCATGACGCCGGGCACACCGGCCGGCCTGGGTACTTTCCACGAGCAGCACTGCACCATGGCGTGGGCAGACCTGATTGCGCCTGCCGTCGCGCAGGCCGACGAAGGCATTGTGGTCACGCCCCACATGGCCGGCGTGTGGGCGCGCTACCGCCAGCCCGGAATTCCGGACGGCATGACGCGCATCCGCAAGACCGCCGAATGCGCCCGCGTGTACCTTCATCCCGAAGGGCGCTTCTTCGAAGTCGGCGAAACCATGCACTTGCCCGACTATGCACGCACGCTGGAGCGCCTCGCGCGCGGCGGTTGGCGTGAATTCCACGAAGGCCGACTCGGCGACGAGATTGCGCTCGATCTCGAGGCCAACGGATCGTACGTCACCCGCGCCGACCTCGCGCAATACCGGCCGGAGCTGTATCC
>JBOIEI010000415.1:0-1532 GCA_050741055.1 Burkholderiales bacterium
ACAGCGAGTTTTTTCAGCATGGACCGCGCCCCCTCCTCGTCGAATTTCATCCGCCAGATCATCGAGGCCGACCTCGCTTCCGGCAAGCACAAGCAGATTGTGACGCGTTTTCCGCCCGAGCCGAACGGCTACCTGCATTTCGGCCATGCCAAGTCGATCTGCCTCAACTTCGGCCTGCCGCTCGAGTACGGCGGGCGCTGCAACCTGCGCTTCGACGACACCAACCCGGAAAAGGAGGAGCAGGAATACGTCGACGCCATCATCGAGGCGGTGAAGTGGCTGGGCTATGATTTTCAGGAGCCGCTTTTTGCCAGCGACTACTTCGACTTCATGTACCGGGCGGCCGAGTACCTGGTCGAGCGCGGCCACGCCTATGTCGACAGCCAGAGCGCCGAGGACATGCGCGCCCACCGCGGCAGCTTTACGCAGCCGGGACGCAACTCGCCCTACCGCGAGCGCAAGGCTTCGGAGAACCTGGACCTGCTGCGCAAGATGAAGGAGGGAAAGTTCCCGGACGGCGCCCACGTGCTGCGGGCGAAGATCGACATGCGCTCACCCAACCTCAACCTGCGCGACCCGGTGCTGTACCGCATCCGCCATGCCGAGCACCACCGCACCGGCGGCAAGTGGTGCATCTACCCGATGTATACCTTTGCCCACCCGATCGAGGATGCGCTCGAGCGCGTGACGCATTCGCTGTGCACGCTCGAGTTCGAGGACCAGCGGCCGTTCTACGACTGGCTGCTCGAGCGCCTGGCCGAAGGCGGGCTGCTGGAGCGGCCGCTGCCGCAGCAGATCGAATTCGCGCGCTTGAATCTCACCTACGTCGTGCTGTCCAAGCGGCGGCTGATCCAGCTCGTCGAGGAGGGCCATGTCGAGGGCTGGGACGACCCGCGCATGCCCACGCTCGCCGGGGCGCGCCGCCGCGGCTACACGCCCGAAGGGTTTCGCCACTTCGCCGAGAAGATCGGCGTCTCCAAGGCGAACCAGCTGATCGACTTCGGCGAGCTGGAGAACTCGATGCGCGAGCATCTCAACGAGGTGGCGCCGCGGCGCATGGCGGTGCTCGATCCGCTCCGGCTGGTGATCGAAAACTATCCGCAGTCCGGGGAAGAGCACGTGCAGGTCCCGAACCACCCACAGAAGCCCGACTGGGCGCGGCGCGAGGTGCCCTTCTCGGGGGAGCTGTGGATCGAGCGCGACGATTACCAGGACCAGCCCGACAAAGGCTATTTCCGCCTGTTTCCCGGCAACGACGTGCGCCTGCGCTACGGCTACGTCGTGAAATGCATCGGCATGCGCGACGGCGCGGTGCGCTGCACGTATTACCCCGACTCGAAGTCAGGCACGCCCGGCGCGGACAAATACAAGGTGAAGGGCAACATCCACTGGGTGAGCGCGCGCCATGCTCATGCGGCGCCGGTGCGCCTGTACGACCGCCTGTTCAAGGCGGCGCAGCCGGGCGAGGCGTTCCTCGCCGACCTGAATCCGGATTCGAAAAAGACGCTCGCAGCGCAGCTCGAACCGGAGCT
>JBOIEI010000416.1:0-6053 GCA_050741055.1 Burkholderiales bacterium
GCGCGAAGGTCGCAGCACCCGACCGGCCGGCGATCGCCTATGTCGGCGACGGCGCCTGGGGCATGAGCCTGAACGAGGTGCTGACCTGCGTGCGCGAGAGCATCCCGGCAACCGCGGTGGTGTTCAACAACGGCCAGTGGGGTGCCGAGAAGAAGAACCAGATCGACTACTTCAACAACCGCTTTCTCGGCACCAACCTGAAGAACCCCAATTTCGCCGACGTGGCCGAGGCCATGGGGGCAAACGGGATCACGGTGGAGCACGTGGACGAGGTCGGCGATGCGCTGCGCGGCGCGGTCAAGTCGAACCGGCCCACCGTCATCAACCTGATGCTCACGCGCGAGCTGGGCGATCCGTTCCGGCGCGATGCGTTCAAGCAGCCGCTGCGGATGCTGCCCAAGTACAAGAAGTACAGCGCGAAGCAGTGAGCACGGCAACCTGAATAGCGAGGATGGAGGGGTAACGGCGGGATAGAGGAAGGACTGGCATCCGCTCGCTCGAGAGCATAAGGCGCGGTTTTTTTCCCGCACCGAACCCACGCGTTCCGGCCACGGTCCCTGCCGCCGGCGCGCGATCTCAAGACCGGCTCCGGCAGCCGGTCTTTTTATTGTGGCGTGCGCTCGGAGGCGGCGGCTTGGTTGCTCGCCTGGCCGCTGCCGGCGAGCGGCTGCGTGTTCGTGTTCAGCGGGGCAACCGTGTGGGCGAGCTGCCAGCCGAGATAAAGCGCCTTGTGCTCGGTCGCCATCTCGGTCAGCGTCTTGCGGATCGGGGTCAGCGTTTCGGGCACGACCAGTACCGAGCGAGTGCCGGAGACGAGCCAGCCGTCCTGCGGCGTGCCGGGCTTGTTGCGATTGCGCGCGAACTGGATTTGCGCTTGCTTCATCGTCGTCTCGAAGCCTTCGCGCCGCATCTTTTCCGCCAGCTCGGCGCCGACTTCCTCGGTGGCGGCGAATACCACGAAGCTGACCGACTGCGGCAGCTTTAGGTCCGCGCCCGTCGAGCGGGCTTTGCGCAGCAGGATCCAGTCCTGCTGATTCATCCCGCGCATCGCGCGGCGAGCGAGGAATATCATCACCGCCGCCGAAGCGGCGATGATCAGGAGGGGAAGCCAATCGATCGAAGGGTTTTCGAGATTCAACGCCAAGGGATCCTGTGCAGAAGCCGGGTTCGCTACTCACTGTGAACCCGAAATGCTAACCCAACTCCCCGCGGCGCCGGATTCTTCCCGTAAGGGTGTCGTAAGCCGCCGCGGCCAATATCAGCCCCCTGTGATTGCAGTCGCAACCGACATACCGCGCACCGCGATTGCCTTGCGTCGCTCTTCTACGGGAGAAACCATGAAAGCCATGTCCGATCGCGCCCTGGCGATCCTGCTCTCGCTCCTTGCCAGCACCTGTTTCGCCCAGGCCATGGACGAAGGCGCCGCGGCCGCGCCCACGGTGAGCATGGTATGGGTTATCGTGTTCCTGGGGATTTTCGTCGTCGTCTGCGCCTGGATCGGCATTGCGATCTGGCGCAACGAGCGCAAGAACCGCACGAGCGGGCCGGGAAACGCCCGCCCGTGATGGCGCGCGCTGGCACAGCAGCCTCGAACGAGCGCCGCGCTCAGCGCCCTAGCGCCCGGCCGGGCATCGCCTGCCTGAGCGCGGCTTCCCGGGCGAGCTTGCGCCGGGCTTGCGCTAGAGCGCGGCGGACCTGCCTGGGTGCCGTCCCGCCGGGATGGCTCCTCGCATCGACCGAGCCTTCGAGCGTAAGGACAGCGGCGACATCGGGTTCGATCAGGGCGGAGAATCGCCGTAGCTCATCCAGGCTCAGTTGCGACAGATCGCAGCCCTTGTCGACGGCATGGCGCACGGCAAGTCCTACGGCTTCGTGCGCGTCGCGAAACGGCAACCCCTTGCGCACCAGGTAGTCGGCCAGGTCGGTCGCGGTCGCGTAGCCTTGCAGCGCGGCCGCGCGCATTGCCTGCGCATTCACGCGGATTCCCGGCAGCATCTCGGCCACGATCGCGAGCGTTGCGGTGAGCGTGTCGACCGTATCGAACAACGGCTCCTTGTCTTCCTGATTGTCCTTGTTGTAAGCGAGCGGCTGGCTCTTCATCAGCGTAAGCAGCGCCACCAGGTGCCCGTATACGCGTCCGCTCTTCCCGCGCGCAAGCTCGGGCACGTCCGGGTTCTTCTTCTGCGGCATGATCGACGAGCCGGTGCAGAAGCGGTCGGGCAGGTCGATGAAGCCGAAGCGCGGGCTCATCCATAGCACCAGCTCCTCGGCCAGGCGCGATACATGCATCATCACGATCGCGGCGCAGGCACAGAACTCGATCGCGAAGTCGCGATCGGAGACGGCGTCCAGGGAGTTCTCGCACACGGCCTCGAACCCCAGCTCGCGCGCCACGCGTGCGCGATCGATCGGGAAGCTCGTGCCCGCCAGCGCCGCCGAGCCCAGCGGCAGCACGTTCAGGCGCCTGCGGCAGTCGGCGAGCCGCCCCGCATCGCGCGCGAACATTTCGTAATAGGCGAGCAGGTGGTGACCGAAAGTCACCGGCTGAGCGACCTGCAGGTGGGTGAAGCCCGGCATGAGGGTGGCGGCATGGGTTTGTGCCAATTCGACCAGCGCGGCGCGCAGCGTGTGCAGAAGATCGAGTATCTCGTCGATCCCCTCACGCAGATACATGCGCACGTCGGTCGCCACCTGGTCGTTGCGCGAGCGCGCGGTATGCAGCCGCTTGCCGGCTTCGCCGATGAGCTCGGTCAAGCGGCGCTCGATATTGAAATGCACATCCTCGCGCTCGATCGACCATTCGAAGCTTCCGGCCTCGATGTCGGCCTGGATGCGCTTCATGCCGCGCTCGATGGCGGCGAGGTCGCGCCGGCTGATGATCGCCTGTGCCGCCAGCATGCGCGCGTGCGCGAGCGAGCCGGCGATATCCACTTGCGCGAGGCGCTGGTCGAAATTCACCGAAGCGGTATAGGCCGTCACGCGTTCCGCCACGGGTTCGCTGAAGCGGCCGGACCAGCGGCTGCGGGATTTGCGGGCGGTGTTCGGCATGAGCGTTCGGGATGGATTGCTTGTCAAAGACCGGAGCATGTGCAACCCTTGCGGCATCTTCGACACCGGGCTTCCAACGGGTCGCGCGTCGGGGGGAGAAGGGTGGGACCGATTCGTCGCACATCGCAGCGAAGCCGCGCGCTCGAGCGCACCGTCCGGGCTGCCACCGGTTCATGGCGAGTATAAGACAAAACGCTGCTCTGAACGCCCTGCCCGATCTTGCCAACCTCGGCGTGCTGGCGCGCATTCTGCTCGGCGCCTGCCTGTTCGGCCTGCTGATCGCCCTGGCGCGCTCTGCCAGCGCCGCCGACTTCGTGCGCGAGCTGCTGCTGTTGGCAAGCGCGGGGCTGCTGCCCCTGCTGTTCGATCTCAGCCTGCTGGCCGTGGCCAGCCGCTGGCTGCGGCGCTTGTCGTATGGCGCTGGCATGGTGCTGGTATTCGCGCTGTGCCTGGCCGGCACCGCCGCGGCCTACCGGCTGCAGGACGCTCTGCTGGGCACCTCCACCGGGGCGCTGGAGCGTCATTGGCTGTATACCGCGATCATCGTCGCGCTCCTGGCCGGCTACTTCGACTTGCGCGGGCGGGCGCTCTCGCCGGCGCTCACCGAAGCCCGTTTGCAGGCGCTGCAGGCGCGCATTCGGCCGCACTTTCTATTCAACAGTATCAACGCCGTGCTGTCGCTCATTCGCTCCGAGCCCAAGCGCGCCGAAACCGCGCTCGAGGACATGGCGGAGCTCTTCCGCGTTCTGATGGCGGACAATCGCGAGCTCACGCCGCTCAAACGCGAGGTCGAGCTGTGCCGGCAGTACCTCGATCTGGAGCAATTGCGCCTGGGCGAGCGGCTCAAAGTCGAATGGCATGTCAGCCGCATGCCAGCCGACGCCCTCGTGCCGCCGCTGGTGCTTCAACCCTTGCTGGAAAACGCCGTTTATCACGGCATCGAGCCGCGCGCGGAGCCCGGTGTGGTCAGCATCAACGTCTATCGCAAAGGAGACCAGGTGCATGCGGTGCTGCGCAATCCCTACAAGACCGAAGGCAATCATCACGCCGGCAACAAAATGGCGCTCAACAACATCCGCGAGCGGCTGCAGCTGCACTTCGACGCCGAGGCGAGCCTGAAGACCACCGTCGACAACCACGCCTACCAGGTGCACATCACCCTGCCCTACCGTCCCGCGCGCGCATGAACGCGACCCTCCCACCTCTCAAGATTCTCGTGGTCGACGACGAGCTGCCCGCGCGCCGGCGCCTGCGCGAGCTGGTGGCGGACCTTTCCGATCGCCTGTTGCTCGAGGTCGTGGGCGAGGCCGCCAACGGACGCCAAGCCCTCGAGCTCGCCGGCATGCAGTCCCCGGACGTCGTGCTGCTCGACATCCGCATGCCCGAGATCGACGGGCTTGAAGTCGCGCGTCACCTGCAGAAGCTGCCGCGCTCGCCCGCGATCGTCTTCACCACCGCTTTCGATGCCTATGCCATCAAGGCGTTCGAGGTGCACGCCGTCGACTACCTGCTGAAGCCCATCCGCGCCGCCCGCCTGGAAGAAGCGCTCACGCGCGCGCGCGCGGCCAAGCCGCCGGCGGACGAGGCGTTGCGCACGCTGCGCCCGGAAGCACGCACCAACCTGTGCGCGCAGGAGCGCGGGCGCATCCATCTCGTCCCGATCGCCGAGATCGTCTATCTCAAGGCCGAGCTCAAGTACGTGACCGCGCGCACTAGCGCGCGCGAGTACCTGCTGGAGGAGTCGCTTACCAAGCTCGAGCAGGAGTTCGCCGGCCGCTACCTGCGCGTCCACCGCAACTGCCTGGTGGCGCGCGAGGCCATTCGCGGCTTCGAGCGCGTGCAGGACGATGGCGAAGGCCACTGGGTGGTGATGCTCGACGGCATCGACGAGAAGCTCGCCGTCTCGCGGCGCCAGCAGCACGTCGTGCGCGAGCTCGTGCGCTGAATGGACGTGATTCCGTGCAAACGAAGATCCACGGCAGGTGATCATGCCGTGTAAACGGAGATCCACGGCAGGTGAAACTGATCCAGGCCGCGGCGTGAAGACATCGCGTCAGCCGCTGTTGCGCAGCCCGGCCGCAATACCGTTGATCGACAGCAGGATCGCCCGCTTGGTCTGATCGCCCGTATCGCCGGCGCGGTAGCGGCGCAGCAGGTCGACCTGCAGGTGATTGAGCGGATCGAGGTAGGGCTGGCGGTTGCGGAAGCTGCGCGCGAGCGCGGGATTGCTGCCGAGCAGCTCGCGGCTTCCCGTGATGGCGAGCAGCGCTTCGCAGGCAAGCTCCCACTCGCGGCGAATGGTTTCGAACACGCGCGTGCGTAGCGCCGCATCGCTTACGAGCTCGGCATAGCGCGAGGCGATCGCGATGTCGGATTTGCCGAGCACCATGTCCATGTTGGAGAGCAACGCGCGCAGGAACGGCCATTCGCGGTGCATCTGCTCGAGCTGCTTGCGCCCCGGCTCGCCATGCCGGTCGACGTAGTTGCGCACCGCCGCGCCGAACCCGTACCAGCCGGGCAGCATGACGCGCGCGAGCGACCAGCTGAACACCCATGGAATCGCGCGCAGATCTTCGATGCTGCCGCTGGCGCGGCGCGAGGCCGGCCGGCTGCCGATGTGCAGGTCGGCGATCTCGCTGATCGGCGTCGCTGCCCGAAAATAGCGCACGAAGCCGTCGGTTTCGTAAACCAGCTCGCGGTAGGCGCGGTAGGCGTCCTGCGACAGCTCCTCCATCGCCCGGTGAAATGCGCTCATGTCCTCGTCCATTTCGTCCGGGCCGAGCAGGCTCGCTTCCAGCGTCGCCGCTACCAGGGTTTCCAGGTTCTCGCGCCCGGTGTCGGGGTCGGCGTACTTGCTGGCGATGACCTCGCCCTGCTCGGTGAGCCGCAACTGCCCATGCACGGCGCCGGCGGGCTGGGCGAGGATCGCCTGGTAGCTCGGGCCGCCGCCGCGGCCGACGCTGCCGCCGCGGCCGTGGAACAGGCGCAGGCGCACGCCATGGCGC
>JBOIEI010000417.1:0-9578 GCA_050741055.1 Burkholderiales bacterium
ATCCGCCTCGTCCAGCATGCGAATCGCCTCCGACCACATCCATGAGCGTGCGTAGCGATGATCCATGGTTGCCGAAGTGGGGCCTGGTTCGGGGAAATCAATTGCCGGCCGCAATTCCAAGGCCCGACGCCGTAGGGTGAAGGGCGAAAAGTGAAGCGTGATAGACCGCCCACCCTCGAGGCTCGAGGTCCGTCGGACGTGAAGGAAAGGGCGAAAAGCCGCGAGATCAGGTTGTTATGCGCTCGGCGCCGCAGCCATCTTCACCCTTCACCCTTCACTCCCAGCTCCTCCGCATAATTCCCACCCGCCAAATGAAACGCCACCGGCCCATCGGGTTCGCCGCGGATGAACTGGTGCACGAGTGGGTCTCCAGAGCGTCGGATCTCCTCGGCCGGACCCTGTGCGGCGACCTTGCCGTTGGCGATGAAGTAGACGTAGTCGATCACCTTCAGCGCTTCCTTCGCATCGTAGGACACCACGATCGAAGTCACGCCGAGCGCGTCGTTCAGCTCGCGTACGAGGTTGCCGATCACGTTGCACGCGATCGGATCGAGCCCGGAAAAAGGCTCGTCGTACATGATGAGATCCGGGTCCATCGCGATGGCGCGAGCCAGCCCGACTCGGCGCGCCATGCCCCCGGAGAGCTCCGAGGGCATGAGCCGGGCAGCGCCGCGCAGCCCCACGGCGTTGAGCTTCATCAGCACGATGTCGCGAATCATGCGCTCGGGCAGGTCGGCCCTTTCGCGCATGGGAAAAGCGACGTTCTCGAACACCGACAGGTCGGTGAAGAGCCCGCCTTGCTGGAACTGCATCCCGATTTTTCGCCGCACGCGGTAAAGATCATCGCGGTCGAGTGCATTGATCGCTTCGCCGTCGATGCGGACCGATCCCTGTTGCGGCAGCAGCTGACCCCCGATCAGGCGCAGCAGCGTGGTCTTGCCCGAGCCGCTCGCGCCCATGATGCCGACGATGCGGCCGCGCGCAATGGCAGCCGAAATGCCGCAGAAGATCTCGCGCCCGGGAAAGGAGAAATGGACGTTGTCGATTTCGACGATGGGGCCGGTGGTCATGGGGTTTCGCTAGCCTGCGGTTGCGGCGGTGCGCTCGAGCGGAAGATCGGCCTCGCCCAGATCCCAGAACAGCCCCGACATCATCTGCATGCCCTCGCGCAGTATGGGTGCGAGCACGTGCTCGTCGGGTGCGTGCTGGCTGCAGCCGGCGTACGAGTGCGGCACCCACAGCGTCGGCAGCCCCAGCACCTCGGCGAAGCACTCGTTCGGCAGCGAGCCGCCGAGATTGGGCAGAATCGCGGGCTTCACGCCGGTGGTGCGCTCGATCGACGCGGCGGCCCAGCGTACCCAGGGATTGTGCGGATCGAGCCGGGTCGCCGCCATGAAGCTCTTGCGCGAGAGCTCGATCTGGACCGCGTCGAAGCCGTTGCCGTCGAGGTGACGGCGCAGCGCAGGCACGAGCGCATCCGGGTCGGTGCCGGCGACGAAGCGGACCTGGCAGAACGCCACCGCCTGGCCCGGGATCGCATTGACCGGGTTGTCCGGATTGCCGGTGCGAAACGCGAGCACTTCGAACGTGTTCCAGCCGAACACCTTCTCCGCACGCGTGAATCCCGGTTCTCCCCACCAGTCGTCGACGGCGGGCTCGCCTTCGATCGGCTCCACCGGACAGTCCGCCAAGGCCGCGCGCACCGATGCCGGCACGGGCGGGGGCATCAGCTCGCGTGCCAGCACCTGGCCGTTGTGCGACACGATGCTGGCGATGGCGTGCGCGAGCACGATGCCCGGATTGGCGAGCAGCCCGCCCCAGTTTCCGGAATGATTGCCGCCATCGCGAAAATGCACGCGCAAGGTGATGTTGAGCGCACCGCGCGAGCCGAGAAACAGAGTCGGCCGCTTCGCGTTCAGGCGCGGGCCGTCGGAGGCGATGAACACGTCGGCGCGCAGGCGCTCCTGCTCGCGCTCGCAGAAGGCGCGCAGCCCGGGCGAGCCCAGCTCCTCGCTGGTCTCCATCAACAATTTGACGTTGAACCCGAGGCGCCCACGGGCTTGCAACACGCAGCCCAGCGACGCCATGTTGATCGAGTGCTGGCCCTTGTTGTCGGCGCTGCCGCGTCCGTAATAGCGGCTGCCCTCCTCGATCAACGTCCAGGGGCCGAGCCCGCTGCGCCACTGCTCCTCCAGTCCCCGGATCACGTCGCCGTGACCGTAGGTAAGCATGGTAGGGAGCGAGGGGTCTTCGATGCGCTCGGCCACCAGGATGGGGCCGCCGCCTTCCATCGGGTTTTCGAAGCGCTCGGTGTGGAACCCCATCTGCGCGAGCGCAGGAGCGATTTCGCGATCGAGATATTCGTACAGATGCGGCCGGCTCGACGCCACCTGGCTCTCCGAGCGGATCGCGACGCGCCGGCGCAGGTCGTCGATCAGCCGGCCCTCGTCGTGATAGGCGGTCGCCTTCGAGATCGCTGCTTCACGCGTCATGACTTGCTCCCTTGGCTCGGTGCGCGGCGGAAGAAAAAGAGGCCGTGGCATTGCCACGGCCTCGAGTTGCGTCGAATTTCGACTGCCTGTTCTCGCGTCGGCTGGCTCGAGAGCCTGCGCACCGACGGCGAAGTCATTGAAGGTTATGCAGCTCTAGCCCCCTCTCGCCTGGGTGGCGGTGGGAATGCTTTGCTGCTGTGATCCGTCGGCCGACTTCGCCTTCGCGCCGGTGCAAGCTAACGCGGCGCCACTCGTCATCGAAAACACGACAACGGTGGCGATGCTGAGCAATCGACTAGACATCGGATCACCTCCTTTCAGCGAGAACCGGCACATGCCGTGGTGCGACTGTAGCAGACCCCGGCCCGGGTCAGCAAACCGGTGCTTGCGCCGGCCCAACACAGCGCTTGCGCCATCCTTGTTACGGCGTTTGCGGCGCCCTTGTGCGTCTTATCCGCGCTTTGCGCCCCGAGGGGGTTGCTGTATAGTGCGCACCCAAGCTCGTCGCCGTCTCATCCGGTCTGCGGCACGTCCCCTTCGCGGTTGTCTCCCAAAACTCCCCGAATCCTTCCACAGCGTTCATCCGCCTGAACCGGTTCTGCGCGCCTTGAGCGCGCAGCAGGCCGATTTCAGGAGATTTGCATTGCATAGTTCGTTCGAAAGTCTCGGACTCGCGCCGGCGTTGATGCGCGCGGTTGCCGAGCAAGGCTATACCGTTCCCACTCCGATCCAGGCGAAAGCCATTCCGGCCGTCCTCGCCGGACACGATATCCTGGCCGCGGCCCAGACCGGAACCGGCAAGACGGCAGCCTTCACCTTGCCGCTGCTGCACCGGCTGGCGCACGGCGCCAACACCAGCACTTCGCCCGCCCGCCATCCCATTCGCGTTCTCGTGCTCACCCCGACCCGCGAGCTGGCGGCTCAGATCCAGGAAAGCGTGCGAGGGTACGGCCGCCATCTGCCGATCCGCTCCACCGTGGTTTATGGCGGCGTGGGCATGACGCCGCAGGTCGACGTGCTACGCCGGGGCGTGGACATCCTGGTCGCGACGCCCGGGCGGCTGCTCGATCATGTCTCGCAAAAGACCGTCGATTTGTCGCGCGTGGAAGTCCTAGTGCTGGACGAAGCCGATCGCATGCTCGACATGGGATTCATTCGCGACATTCGCCGTATCCTCGCGCTGCTGCCGGCGAAACGGCAGAACCTGCTCTTCTCGGCCACCTTCTCGGCCGAGATCCGGCGTCTGGCCGATGGATTGCTGAACGCGCCGGTCACCATCGAGGTCGCGCGCCGCAATGCCGAGGCCGAGCTGGTGACACAGCGCATCCATCAGGTATCCCAGGATCGCAAGCGCCACGCGCTCGCGCACCTCGTGCGCAGCGGAGGCTGGAACCAGGTGCTGGTCTTCACGCGCACCAAGCACGGCGCGAACCGGCTGGCCGACCAGCTCGAACGCGAGGGGATCACGACCTCGGCGATCCACGGCAACAAGAGCCAGCCGCAGCGCCTCAAGGCCCTGGCCGAATTCAAGCAAGGCGCCGTGCGGGTGCTGGTCGCCACCGATATCGCCGCCCGTGGGCTCGATATCGAAGCGCTGCCGCACGTGGTCAACTTCGAGCTGCCGCACGTGGCCGAGGACTACGTCCATCGCATCGGGCGCACCGGCCGCGCCGGCTTGAGCGGCGAAGCGATTTCGCTGGTGAGCCCCGAAGAGCGTTCCGAGCTGGCGGCGATCGAAAAGCTGATCGGGCGCCGGATCGAGCGCCTGGCGATCCCGGGCTGGGAGCCGTCGCAAGCGCCGGCAGCGCAGCCGCTGCCTACGCCGGAACGCGCGAAGCCCTTGCCGGCGAACGCGCCGCGAGACCCGGCGCGGAGACCGAAGGCGAGCACCCATCGGTCCGAGCGCCGGCCCGAGCGCCAGCCGCCGCGATCGCGTCCGGAGAGCTCGGTCATGTCGAGCGAGTCGAGGGCGCACGAGCCCCGACGGCCGAATCCGCCGCGCCCGCACCCCGCGGCCCAAGAATCGCGCCGGCCGCAGCAACCACCCGTCGGTGCGCTGCTCGGTGCGCTGCCCTCGGCTCGCGAAGAGCGCAGCTAGCGCACGAGCAAACCCCCGTCACTTCGAACCACCCCTCCTGACAAGAAGGGGTGGCAACTGGCGGTCCAGGCAGCGCTTGCGCGCTACGCCAGGGTCACTTCCAGCGTGCCGAGCTTGTCGATCGTGGTCGCGACCTTGTCGCCGGGCTTCAACCACACGCGCTTGTCCTGCGGATAGCCCAGGATCACGCCCGACGGCGTACCGGTGAAGATGATGTCGCCGGGCTTGAGCGTGAGGTAGCGCGAGCAGTAGCTCACGATCTGCTTGCAATCGTAGATCATGTCGGAGGTGTTCTCCGACTGGCGCAGCTCGCCGTTGACGTGCGTCTCGACTTGAAGCGCGTTCGGGTTCGGGATCTGGTCGGCGGTCACGAGCCACGGTCCGATCGGGGCGAAGCCGTCCTGCATCTTGCCCAGCATCCACTGGCTGGTGCGCATCTGCAGCTCGCGCGTCGAGAGATCGTTGCCGTTGCAGTAGCCGAACACGTACTTGAGCGCATCGGCCTCGCTCACGTTGACCGCCTTGCGGCCGATGACGATCACCAGCTCCACCTCGTAGTCGAACTGGCTGGCCAGATCGCGCGGCAGCACCTTGATCTTCGCCCCGTGGCCGGAAAGCGCGTTATTGAACTTGCTGAAAAGAATCGGCACCGGCGGGATCGCCAGGCCGGCCTCTTCCGCGTGCTTGCGGTAGTTGAGCCCCACGCACAGGATCTTCTCGGGGCGCGGGACCACCGGGCCGAAGCGCGCACGGCTTTCAGAAACCAGCACGCTGCGGCCTCGCTTGTCGTCGAGCGCCTTGCCGACCAGCTTCGCCAGCGGCGCGCAGTCGGCCCCTTCGATCACGGCGTGGATGTCGGTCGGCGCCTTGATGCGGAAGAGCGCGGAGGCTCGGCCCACGTCCAGGATCCCACGCTCGGTCCGGACACCGAGACCGCCGCTCGCCAGCGTGCAGAGCGTCATGTTGCGCGCCCGCATCGCCCGGGCGGGTTTTTTCGTCTTCGTCGCCATCACTCCCTCCGTTGTCGATAGTGTCGTGCGCCTTACCGGACCCGGTATCCGTCTCTCTCGGACCCGGTATCCGTTCGCTCGGACTCGGTGTCCGCTCTCTCGGACTCGGTGTCCAGTATCGCGGACTCCATGTCGCGTATCGCGATCAGGTGTCCGGTGTTTCGGACCCAGCGTTCGATGCCTCCCTCGGTTCGATGCCTCCCTCGCACCGCCCTCAAGGCGGCGAGTCAATCATACCGGGCAGGGAGCGTCAACGCTCGTTTGCAGGCAGCGCCCGGGATGTAGTGATTGCCTCGCGCCTGGGCGTCGGTTGCTCCGGCCCGGTAGAATGAGACCTCCCTGAAGCCCCGGTCAGGCGCATTTGCTCACATCCGCCGCAGCCGGCCTTGCTTACCCTCTCACTCGGAAATTTCGAATGGCCCAGTACGTCTACACCATGCGGCGCGTCTCCAGGATCGTGCCGCCCAAGCGAGTCATCCTCAAGGACATATCGCTGTCGTTTTTCCCCGGCGCCAAGATCGGCGTGCTCGGATTGAACGGCTCAGGCAAGTCGAGCCTGCTCCGGATCATGGCCGGTGTCGACAAGGAGTACGACGGTGAGGCGATCCCGATGCCCGATATGCGCATCGGCTTTCTGCCGCAGGAGCCGCACCTCGACGAGTCCAAGGATGTGCGCGGCAACGTGGAGGAAGGGGTGGCCGAAACGCTGGCGCTCATCCATCGCTTCAACCAGATCAGCGAGCAGTTCGCCCAGCCGATGGACGACGAGGCGATGGCGAAACTGCTGGAAGAACAGGGCGAGCTGCAGGCGAAGCTCGATGCCGCGCAGGGCTGGGAAGTCGAGCGCCGGTTGGAAATCGCTGCCGACGCCTTGCGCCTGCCACCGTGGGATGCGGCGGTCGGCACCCTGTCCGGCGGCGAGCGCCGCCGCGTTGCGCTCTGCCGCCTGCTCTTGTCCGAGCCGGACATGCTGCTCCTGGACGAGCCGACCAACCACCTCGATGCGCTGTCGGTGCAGTGGCTCGAGCAGTACCTGGAGCGCTATCCCGGCACGGTCATCGCCGTCACCCACGATCGTTACTTCCTCGACAACGTCGCCGGCTGGATTCTCGAGCTCGACCGCGGCCACGGCATCCCGTGGGAAGGCAACTACTCCTCGTGGCTGGAGCAGAAGGAGCAGCGCCTCGAGATCGAGGCGAAGCAGGAGGCGGCGCGCATCAAGGCGATGAAGCAGGAGCTGGAATGGGTGCGCGCCAACCCCAAGGCGCGGCAAGCCAAGAGCAAGGCACGCCTTGCCCGCTTCGAAGAGCTCTCGTCCAGCGAGTACCAGGCGCGCAACGAGACCAACGAGATCTACATTCCGCCCGGGCCGCGCCTGGGCGATCTGGTGGTCGAAGCCGAGGGTCTGCGCAAATCGTTCGGCGACAAGCTCCTGTTCGAGGGGCTGAGCTTCAAGCTGCCGCCCGGCGGCATCGTCGGCGTCATCGGCCCCAACGGTGCGGGCAAGACGACGCTCTTTCGCATGCTGACCGGCCAGGAACAGCCCGACGCGGGGACATTGCGGATCGGCGACACGGTGAAGCTCGCCTACGTCGACCAGAGCCGCGACAGTCTGCGCCCCGACAAGACCGTGTGGGAGGAAATCTCCGACGGGCTCGACAACGTCCAGGTGGGCAACTACCAGACCTCCAGCCGCGGCTACGTCGCGCGCTTCAACTTCCGCGGCGCCGACCAGCAGAAGCCGGTGGGCGAGCTATCCGGCGGCGAGCGTAACCGGGTGCATCTCGCCACGCTGCTCAAGAGCGGCGGCAACGTCCTGCTGCTGGACGAGCCGACCAACGACCTCGACGTGGAGACGCTGCGAGCGCTGGAAGAAGCGCTGCTGGATTTCCCCGGCTGCGCGGTGGTCATTTCGCACGATCGCTGGTTCCTCGACCGGATCGCGACGCACATGCTCGCCTTCGAGGGCGACAGCGGCGTAACGTGGTTCGAGGGCAACTACGCCGACTACCTCACCGACCGGCGCAAGCGCCTGGGGGACGATGCCGACAATCCGCATCGGATTCGCTACAAAGGGCTCATGAGCTGACAAGCACGCTCTCGACCCAATCCCACATATAAGCCACGCCGATGCTGACGTTGTCGATCTGGCAGTGGTGATAGCCGCCCTCCTCGCGCGAGAACACCTTGAGCGTCTTGTTCTTCGAGCCGACCGCGTCGAAGCACTTCTGTGCGATCGCAAGCGGGATCTGTTCGTCGCCTTCGCCGTGCACGAGCAGGAACGGGCAGGTGATTTTCTGCACTACGCCGTCGAGCCGAAAACCCTCCAGCCGCTGCATCGCTTCATCGCGCGTAGCGACGTTGAAGATCCACAGCAGATGTCGCCAGGGCACCGATAGCGACGGAGAATTGCCCGCATCCAGCTTGTCGAAGCGCTCCTTCCACACCTGCCAGTAGTCCCACTGCGCGCCCCACGCCACGCAGCAGGCGAAGCGTTGCTCGAACGCGCAAGCGCGCGGTGCATAGTAGCCGCCGAGACTGATCGCCATGACACCAATGCGTTTGGCATCGATCTCCGGGCGCGCGGCGAGATACTCGTAGGCGGCGGCTGCGTAGCTCTCGGTGTCGTGACGCAGATAGAGACCGCGAAAGCGCACGCTCTCGCCGTTGCCCGGACCGTCGACGATCAGGCACGCGATGCCGCGCGCGACCAGGTCCGGGACGCCCTTGAAATACTGGATCTCCTTGGTAACGTCGAAGCCGTCGAAGAACACCATGGCGGGCGCCTTGCCGGACGACCTGCCCGCCACCGGCTCGGCGTGCACGAGCACGGCCGGCAGGCTGCTTCCCTCGAACGGAATCTCGACGTGCTCGATGCGCGGGCGCGCGAGGTTGCGCGCGGCATCGCGGAAGCATTCGACGCCGCGCCGATAGGCATCGAGCCCCTCGCTCTTGGGCTGCAGAAAGCGCTCGCCGACGTGGTAGTAGTTGGCCGCGCGCAGCAGGTACGTGGCCGCGGTCGTCTTGCGTCCCGCGGTGAGATGCGCGCGCCCCGCCGCCTCCGCCGCCGCCGCTTCGCGCGCCCACTCGCGAAACCACGCTGCATCGTCGCCCACACGATCGCGCAGGCGCAGCCCAATCCGGTTCACTTCCCCGATTTCCGCTCCGCCCCACGGCGCGGCGTTGAGCCCGATCAACACGCCGTGCGACCAGCGGTAGTCCTGCGGAAAATACATGAAAGACAATTCTTGCTGCGCGGCCTGGCTGGCAGTCATCGCTTCTCTCCTCCGCGCGAGTTTCGCGGCCGAGAGCATTGTACGCGCGCAGCCGGACGCGGATTCGCGCTATGATTCCCGCTCACTTCGATGCATGCCGACACTGCGAGGCAACCATGAACGGCGCAGAGAGCCTGGTGCGCACGCTGATCGCGTCCGACGTCAACGTCTGTTTCGCCAACCCGGGCACGTCCGAGATGCACTTCGTCGCCGCGCTCGACCGTGTGGAAGGCATCCGTTGCGTGCTCGGCCTGTTCGAGGGTGTGGTGACCGGTGCGGCCGACACGTACTACCGGCTTGCCGAGAAGCCTGCCTCCACCCTCCTGCACCTCGGCCCCGGCCTCGGCAACGGCATTTCCAACCTGCACAACGCGAAGAAGGCACGCTCGGGCATCGTCAACATCGTCGGCGAGCACGCCGGCTATCACATCAAGCACGACGCGCCGCTTACCGCCGACATCGAAGGCATCGCGCGTCCGGTGTCGCACTGGCTCAAGACCTCACCCGACGCGCGCAGTGTCGCCATCGACGGAGCGGCTGCAATCGAAGCGGCCCGCACCCCGCCCGGCTGCATTGCCACCTTGATCCTGCCCGCCGACACCGCCTGGGGCGAGGCCGACGGACCGGTGACTGCCCGGCCGCCCGTGCCGCGGCGGCGAGTCGGTTCCGATGCGATCCAGGCGGGCGCGCGCGCATTGCGCGC
>JBOIEI010000418.1:0-5609 GCA_050741055.1 Burkholderiales bacterium
GGCCACGCCCGGACGCGGATGCAGGAAACGAGCGGACAGGCCGATTCGAAGCGCACGCGCCATGGCTAGTGCCCCCCGCCGCCTCCCGGCGTCTTGGCCGGTAATGGGAAATACTCGGCGACCGGGATTTCGATGATGCACGGCTTGCGCGCGGCGAGCGCGGTGCTGACCGCGTCGCCGATCTCGTCGGGCCGGGTCACGTAGAAGCCGCGCGCGCCGTAGACTTCGGCCAGCTTGTCGAAGCGCGGATTGGCGAGATCCACACCGATGTAGCGCGCGCCGAAGTGGCGTTGCTGCTGCGCCTTCTCCGCTCCGTGGCAGCGGTTGTTGAGCACGATGCCCACGAGCGGAATGTCCCAGCGCACCGCCGTGTTGATCTCGCCCGAGGTATAGAGGAAGCCGCCGTCGCCCTGGATGCTGATCGCCGGCCGGTCGGGGCGGCCGAGCTGGGTGCCGAGCCCGACGCAGTAGCCCATGCCGAGCCCGCCGTGCCCGGCATAGTTGAAGAAGGTACGCGGCTCATCGAAGCGCAGCCGGTCGTAGGAGAGCCCGGGTGCCACGCCCGCGTCCAGGGTGACCATGCAATCGCGCGGCAGCACCTTGTTCAGCTCCGGATAGACCCGCTGCGGCATCATGAAAGGCTCTGCCGGCAGCGAAGCTTCCGCGTCCAGTCGCGCCTTGCGGCCGGCGGCAAGCGCCTCGAGCTCATTGGCCCAGTCCGGATTGCGTTTCGGTGCCTTGGATTCGGCGCGCAGCCGATCGAGCAGTTGCCGCGCGAGCGTTTTCGCATCGGCCACGATGCCGACCGCGACCGGGAAGTTACGCCCGATCTCCTGCGCATCGATATCGACCTGGATGATGCGGGTGCTGCGATCGAGCACGCTCCAGTTCCAGTGCGTCGTCGCCTGGTTGAGCCGCGTGCCCAGCGCGAGGATGACATCGGCGCGATGCATCGCCTGCGCGGCTTCCGCGGCGCCGCGGCCACCGGCAGGGCCGACGAACAGGCGATGGCTGTTCGGCACCGCGTCGTTGTGCCCGTAGGAAGGCACCAGCGCCATGTCGATCCATTCCGCCAGCGCGACAGCGTCCTCGGTCGCCTCGGCATCGATCACGCCGCCGCCGGCGAGCAGCAGCGGGCGCTTGGCCGAAAGCAGCAGTTGCGCCGCGCGCTGCAAAGCCTCGGCATCCGCGGGCAGGCGCTGATCCACCGCCCGATACTGCGCGGGCGCTGTGATCTCGGCTTCGATGCTCTGGTTGTCCAGCAGGTCGCGCGGGATGTCGACGAACACCGGGCCGCGCTTGCCCGTGAGCGCCGCGCGCAAGGCGTCGTGCATCATCTCGACGATGCGTTCCGCCTTGTTCACCTGCCGCGAAAGCTTGGTGAAGGGCCGGAAAATTTCCACCAGGTCGAAGGCCTGTGCCCCATCACGGTAGATGTGGTCGCGCACCACGTCGCCTGCGATCACGACCACCGGCGCGCGGCCTTTCCAGGCGAGCGCGATGCCGGTGGCGAGATTGATGGTGCCGGGCCCGGAAGTCGTAATACATGCCGCCGGCTTGCCGCAGGCACGCGCATAGCCGTAGGCCATGAAGGCCGCGCCTTCCTCGTGGCGCGTGTCGACGAAGCGGATGTCGTCTCGGCCCACCAACTCGGTCACGATGCTGTTGGTGGTGGTGCCGACCACGCCGAAGGTGTATTCGACTCCCTCGGCGCGCAAGGCCTCGATCACGGCTCGTCCTGCTGGCATGGCTGGCATGTGGGCTCCTCGGTTGTGTGCGTTGTTCCTTCACTGCGTTTCATGAGTGAAACGTGAAAAGTGATAGGGGAAGCGGCTTACGCCGCGGGTGCTTCACCTTTCACCTTTCAGCAGCTATTGTGCGCCAGGCGAGAACACGATCCAATATGCCGCTTCACATTCCGATCCACCACAGGGAAGAACCGACGACATGCCGATCACGCGTCTTTGCCTGGTCCGCCACGGCGAAACCGAATGGAACGCCGAAGGCCGGGTCCAGGGCCAAACCGACGTTCCATTGAGCGCCGTGGGACTCGCCCAAGCGCAGGCCGCAGCCGAGGTGCTGTACCGGCACGATTTCACGGCCATCTATTCAAGCGACCTCATGCGCGTGCGCCAGACCGCGGAGCCGAGCGTGCGCAAGCTCGCCCTGCCCTTGCAGCTCGATGCGGCGCTGCGCGAGCGCCATTTCGGCATCTTCGAGCGGCTGCTCTATACCGAGGTGCGCAGCCGCTATCCCGAGCACTACGCGCGCTTTCAGCGCAAGGACCCCGACTACGATTTCGAGACCGGCGAAAGCCTGCGCGTCTTCCACCAGCGCTCGCTGGGAGCGGTGAAGTCGATCGCCGAGCGCCACGCCGGCGAGCAGGTTCTCGTTTTCACCCACGGCGGCGTGCTCGAAATGGTGTATCGGCATGCGCGCGCGCTGGGCTTTGCGGCGCCGCGCGATTTCGGCATACCCAATTGCGGCGTCAACTGGGTCGAGATCACGACCGGCGGCTGGGATGTGCAGTGCTGGGCGGACATCGGGCACTTGAGTGCGCGCGACAGCCTGGACGACGGGGGGCGATAATCACCGCTTGTCGCCGACCGACATCAAGCCCGCACGCACCGCTACCTGCAGGTTCGCCTCGGGCTCGCGCTGGTAGCTGACGCGAAACGTGAGCGGCTTGATGTTCGGTTGCGTCTGATACGCCTCGGCCAGCGCCCGCTGCGCTTCCTTGTCGAAGAGCGAGTGCGGCTTGGTGAAACGGCCGTACAGCGTGACGTCGAAGTGCTTCGCCAGCCGGCTGTACTCGATGCCCGTTTCGTCCTGCACGATGCTCGGTGCATGCCCGAGCAGCGCATCGCGCACGACGCTGAAGCGAGCGCTCTGCAATAGGTGCGAGGCGGCCTTCAACACCGTGCGATTCGCCGCCATGCGCTCGATCCAGACCCGCAGCTCGGGACGCGCGTTCAAGGAAGCATCGGCGAGATTCATGCGCACGTAATCGAGCTCGACCTTGCGCCCGTTCTTGTCCAGCATGATGCGCACCGAGCCCCAGGTAGCGGGATCGGAGTGCGACCCCGGATGCGGCTCGAGCCCCGCGCCGGCGGCGTTCACGCGCACCGGCTCGACCGACACGATGCGGTAGCCCGCGCGCGCGGCAAAGGCGATCAGCCGCCCTGTCGTGCCGGCACGCAGCCCCGGCCTCTTCGCTTCCTCGTCCAGATCGAGGGTGCGGAAAAAACCCATGGACGCGAACTGCTGCCACGACTCGCCGAAGCGACCGAGAAAATCGGCCAGATCGGCGGCGTTCGCGCGCGCAAGCGCGGGCGGCGCCTCGGCGCGCTGCAGAGCGACCAGCACGTAGCGATTCGCTTCCGGATACAACCGCTGCACGGTGGCGAAATCCGGCCCGGCGAAAGGATAGAACACGGTGGCGCCCTTGGCGGGCGGCAATTCGGCGTGCGCCCATTGCTGCATCGGCGTGCCGATGCGCCGTTCGTACGCGTTCCAGCGTGCCGTGGCTTCTCGGGCATAGTCGCGCAATGCGTGTGCGGTGAGATCGAGCGACGGCGGCACCTCGGTTTGCAGCCCGGCGAGAATGCGCGCCGTCGTATCGGGATCCAGGGAAGCGGCGATGCCGGGTGCCGGCCATGCCAGCGCAGCCGCACACATCATGGCGGCCAGGCGGCTGCGGTGACGCGCGCGGTGCTTGTCCCGCGGCCGTTCGCACGCATGCAGGGCCGTGCATCGCGTGCTGCGGAGGGTGAGTGGGTTCGTTATCGGAACAGTGGATGTCGAGCCGGTCGCACGAACGGTCAAACGGCACTCCTTGCTATGGGTTTGGCTGATGTAATTCTACCGGCCCCGGGCGCTCGAAGTCTCGCGCAATTCGAAGCCCATGGATCGGACGCGCGGGCGCGAAGCGTGGCCGCGGCAAGCGCAATCGGCGGTGTATGCTTACGCGCCGCAACGGGCTGCATTTTTTCGCAAGCAGGAGTTTCGAGCATGGCCATGCATTCGCACACATCCTTGCGCCGGCAACGAGGCGCCACCACCGGGCTGGTGCTGCTCATCGTCGTCGTCGCCGCGCTGCTTTGGTGGTACAAGCCCTGGGAGGGAACGCGGCTGCCGGGCTCGGCGCCCGAAGCCGTGCCTCGGGCCGTCATCGCGCGCGGTACGCTCGCCGAAGACGAGCAGAACAATATCGCCGTATTCAAGACCGTGTCGCCCTCGGTGGTGCACATCACCACACTCGGTCTGCAACGCGGATTCTTCTCGCTCGACGTGATGCAGGTGCCGCGCGGGACCGGCACGGGGTTCATGTGGGACGAGGCGGGCCATATCGTCACCAACTTTCACGTCATCGAGGGCGCGAGCGGCGCCCGTGTGACCTTGCAGGACCAATCCACGTGGGAGGCGGCTTTGGTGGGGGCCTTTCCGGACCGCGATCTCGCCGTGCTGCGCATCGGTGCGCCGAAGGACAAGATCAAGCCGATCATGCTCGGCGCGAGCCGCGATCTCGTGGTCGGGCAGAAGGTCTATGCCATCGGCAATCCGTTCGGGCTGGACCAGACTCTCACCACCGGGATCGTGAGCGCGCTCGAGCGCGAGATCGAGGCAGTCACCAAGCGCACGATCCGCGGCGTGATCCAGACCGACGCCGCAATCAATCCCGGCAACTCGGGCGGCCCGCTGCTCGATTCCGCCGGGCGCTTGATCGGCGTCAACACCGCGATCTTCAGCCCTTCGGGCGCTTCGGCCGGCATCGGCTTTGCGATCCCCGTGGACGAAGTGAACCGCATCGTCCCGCGCCTCATCAGCGAAGGCAAGTTCGTGCGCCCGACCATCGGCATCCAGGCAGCACCTCCGGCGCTGCAGCAGGCGCTGAAGCTGCCGGAAGGCGTGGCGGTCGCCGGCGTTCTGCCCGGCAGCCCCGCCGAGAAGGCCGGGCTCAAACCGTTCATGCGTGGGCGCGACGGCAACGTGATCCTGGGCGACATCATCGTCGCGCTCGACGCCAAGCCCGTAATGACCCTGGACGATCTGCTGGAGCTGCTCGAGCGCCATCAGCCGGGCGATACGGTCACGCTCACCATCGTGCGCGGCCAGGAGAAGCTCGAACAGAAGATCACGCTTTCCGTCGGACAATAGAGGGCGAAGCGGGACAAGGCGTTGCAGGCCGCGTGCTACGATGATCGGAGAGGGAAGCGTCGTGTCCCCGTGTCCCTATCGAACTGTCGTCCGATACGCAATGATCCCTAAGGAGGCGCCATGAAGACCCAGACCAACGGCATCGAAACGCATTACACCATCGACGGCGACGGCCCCTGGCTGGTGTTCAGCCATTCGCTCGCGTGCGACGTTGCCATGTGGGCGCCGCAGGTGGCGGAGTTCTCCAAGCGCTACAAGGTGCTGTGCTACGACACGCGCGGACACGGGCAAAGCAGCGCCCCGGACGGCGCCTACACGCTGGACCAACTGGCCGACGACGCCAAGGCGCTGCTCGATGCGCTCGGCATCCGCAGCTGCCATTGGGTGGGCCTGTCGATGGGCGGCATGATCGGCCAGACGTTTGCGCTCAAGTATCCTGGCATCTTCAAGAC
>JBOIEI010000419.1:0-4718 GCA_050741055.1 Burkholderiales bacterium
GCCTGCTCGAAGCGTTCGCGCCCCGCGATGGTCGGCCCGCGCTTGCCGTACAGGATCATCGCCGGGCGCTGGATCGCTTTCGCCGCCGCGCCCACGTCGAATTGCCGGATCGCCCACATCACGTCCACCATCGCGCGCGAACCCGCCTTGTTGCGGTCGATGTTCCAGCGCGCCAGGCGCGCATCGTCCACCTGCGCCACGCGCTCCCCCATTTGTTGTGCCGTCTGCGTGGGGAGGCCGAAATTGCCTTCGACGTGACTCCAGTTCGCGGCCCACTCGGCGTCCGTGCGGAAAGGCGTCTCGACGATCACCGTCGAGCGGGTGTGCTGCGGGTAGCGGCCGGCGAACGAGACGCAGATGCTGCCGCCGATGGAACAGCCCGAGACATGCGCCGAATCGAGACCCAGCGCCTGCATGAAGCCGGCGAGCGCGTCGGCGTAGTCCTCGACGCTATAGTGGCGCCCGATCGCGTCGGAATCGCCGTGTCCCGGCATGTCCCAGGCGAGCAACCGCATGCGCGGCAGCAAGTGCGGCAGCATCTCGGTGTATTGCCAGCACGACGCGCCGTTGGTGTGGATCAGGATCAGCGGCTCGCCGCTGCCTGCATCCCTGTAGTGTTGGCGGCCGTGACCATGGACGGCGACAAAGCGGTCGTGAGCGGCGAGCAGCGGGGTATTGGCCATGCGAATCTCCGAGTGGCGTTCGAGATGGTGGTGTCCAGTCGCCGAACGGAAAGGTCCGCTCAGGCCGCGCTGGCGCGAGCGCTCGTATCCGGGCGGCGCGACCTGACCCGCGGTGCGATTTCGTTCGCGAACAGCTTGAGCGTGGCCGGGGTCGCCGTCGCGTTGGTGAGCAGCACGTACTCCACGCCACCGTCGGCGAGGCGCTGCAGGCGCTCGACGATCTCGTCCGGCGTGCCGATGAGCGGCGCATCGTCGGCGCGGATTTCCTCGTCGGTCAGCGCTTCGACCTCCTGCTTGCTCCTGTGCGCGAGCTCGCCGATGTTGGCGATGGTCTCGCGCCGCCGCTCGTAGGCGCGCCGGCGCTCGGATTCGTTGCGCACGATGTGCAGCGCGCGCGCAACGCCCACACGTCCGGCATCGCGCGCCAGCCCCCGCGATTCCAGCGCGTCGAGGTAGGTCTCTATCCGCGCGAGCGTCAGTTCGACGTTCCCGAGTTGGTCGAGCAGCAGGTTGTAATTGCCTTGCCCGACACGCTGGATCGACTCGGGGCTTCCCGCCGCCATCCAGACCGGCGGATGCGGCTGCTGGATCGGCGCCGGCTCGACCATGACGCCCCGATAGCGCCAGAATTTGCCGTCGAAGGAGAACCGGCCCTGCGTGGTCCACGCCTTCAGCATGAACTCGAGGCATTCGTTGAAGCGATCCCACGCCTCGCCCATCGGCACGCAAAACGCGTCGAACTCGACTTTGCGGTAGCCGCGGCCCACGCCGAGCTCGACGCGTCCGCCCGACAGTACGTCGAGCGTTGCCACCTGCTCGGCGAGCAGCGCCGGGTTATGCCATGGCAGCACCACGACCGCCGTTCCCAGGCGGATGCGCTGCGTGCGTGCGGCGAGATAAGAGAGCAGATTGAGCGACGCCGACAGCTGGCCGTAGCCGGTGAAGTGGTGCTCAACCATGAAAACGCTCTCGTAGCCCAGCCGGTCCGCAGCTACGATGTATTCGATGAAGTCGCTGTAGCCGTAGCTATCGCCCAGCGGGTCGCGGTTTCCGACCCGGGCGCCGCCGAAAAGTCCGAATCGCATGATGCCGCTCCGTGTGGCAACCCTACTGTAGTGCGGCCTACCCGGTCGTGCAAGCCGATGCCACCATAGCGCTTTTACTGTGGCGGAACCGGCACGAGCGTCTCGGTGCTCAGCTGCGGCAGCGTGCCGCCGCGGCTGTATGCCCATTGCAGCAGCGCGTCGAAGATCATCTGCGCGTTGCCGTTGTGCACCTTGGGATGATTGATGAAACAGGCGACGATCCAGCGCCGCCCGGTGGCGTCGAGCACGTAGCCGGCGATCGCGCGCACGCCATTGATGGTGCCGCCCTTGATGTGCGCCTGGCGCGCGTAGCTCAGGTGCTTGAAGCGGCGCAACGTGCCGTCCACGCCGACCACCGGCATCGAGGCGATGAATTCCGGCATGACCGGGCTGCGCCACGCGGCGGCCAGCATCGTGCCTAACCCCCTCGCGCTGACGCGCTCGATGCGCGAAAGCCCCGAGCCGTTTTCGATCACAAGCTCCGGCAGATCGAGCCGTTTCTGCGCCAGCCATTGCTTCACG
Organism: Burkholderiales bacterium; assembly: GCA_050741055.1. GTDB lineage: Bacteria > Pseudomonadota > Gammaproteobacteria > Burkholderiales > WYBJ01 > WYBJ01. The sequence goes on from JBOIEI010000419.1 coordinate 2,291, forward strand.
GCGCGGTCGGACTTCTCGGGCGTGGCGGGGGGGCCGAACGCCGCCGCACCGAGCGCCAGGTAAAGCTGCTGCGACATCGCGTTGTTGCTGTATTTGTTGATGTCGCGCACCACCTCCGACAGCGCGGGCGACTCATGCGCCGCGAGCAGCCGCGCACCGTGCGGCACCACGCCATCGCGCACGCTGCCGGTCAAGCGTCCGCCAAGCTCGCCCCAGAGCTGCCGGAAGAGCCCGCCCGCGTAGACCTGCGGCGACAGGATGCTGTAGTGGCGCGACTGTTCACCGCACAGCACGGAGTAGTTGCCGGCAAAAACGAGCCGCGCGCCGCCGCCTGGCTCCGCGCCCATCTCGGTCTTCACGCGCGCACGCCAGTCGCCGCACGGCGCCGCGTCGAGCGTAAGCTGATTGACGATACGCAGCTCGGACAGCGGCGGGTCGGCCAGAATGCGAACGCGCCTGCTGTCCGTGTCGGGGATGAAGGTTAGCCGCACCGCTTTGTGGTTCACGAGCAGCGCATCGGGCAGCGTGTTGTAGACCTGCAGCGGCTCGTTGTCGAAGCGGCCCGGATCGCCGGGGTCGAAGCCGTAATAGCTGCGATCCAAAACCAGGTCACCGCGGATCTCCTGCACGCCGCGCGCGCGCACGCCGCGAAGCAGCAGCCAGAAGTTCTCGATCGTGAGCTTGGGATCGCCGTTGCCGCGCAGGACCAGGTCGCCGGTGAGAATTCCATCGGCCAGCGCCCCGGTTGCAAAAGCCTCGGTGGACCACGTGAACGCGGGTCCGAGCATCTCGAGTCCCGCGTACGTGGTCACGAGCTTCATCACGGAGGCCGGGCTCATCGAGCGTTCGGCGTTGTGCGCGAGCACCGGGCGCTGCGCCGCCGCTTCCTGCAGCACGATCGAGACTGCATCGGGCGGTATTCCGGTCGTGCGCAAGGCCGCCTCGACACTCGCCGGCAGCGCTGCCGCCGGGGCCGCTGCCGCCGGGGCCGCTACCGCCGAGGCCGCCGTCACCGACGCCGCTGCCGCTGCTGCCGCCGCCGCCGAGGCCACCGTGAGCGCCAGGGCGAGCACGCATGCGGCGATCAGGCGCACGAATCCAGGCATTCGAGCGTGCGTTCGATGAGCAATCGCCATTCGTCGTCGGCGATGACGTAGGGTGGCATGAAGTACACCGTGTTGCCGATCGGGCGCAGCAGCAGCTCGCGCGCGAGCGCCTGCACATGAAACTCGCGTGCGAAGGCTGGATTCGCGCTCGCCACTTCGAATGCCCAGATCATTCCCAGGTTGCGATAGTCGCGCACGCGCGGGTGCCGGGCAAGCGGTTGCGCCAGGGCGCAAAAGCGCGCGGCCTTCTCCCGGTTGGCGGCGATCACGCCGTCCTGCTCGAAGATATCCAGCGTCGCCAGCGCCGCACGGCAGGCGAGCGCATTGCCGGTATACGAGTGCGAATGCAGGAACGCGCGTGTGACCTCGTCGGCATAGAAGGCGTCGTACACCGCATCCGAAGTCATGACGACGGACAAGGGCAGGTAGCCGCCCGTGATCCCTTTCGACAGGCACAGAAGGTCCGGGGCGATGCCCGCCTGCTCGCAAGCGAAGAGCGTCCCGGTGCGGCCGAACCCGGTCATGATCTCGTCCGCGATCAGCAGGACTTCGTACCGGGTGCAGAGCGCTCGCGCACGCACGAGGTACGCCGGATGGTACATGCCCATGCCGCAGGCGCCTTGCACCAGCGGCTCCAGGATGAGCGCTGCGGTGCGTTCGGCGTAGCGCTCGAAATGCCGTTCGAGGCGATCGGCGCAGGCGTGAGCATGTGCCTCGGCATCCATGCCCTCGGGTGCGAGCCGCCAGTCCGGGCTCGGCGCCTGGACCGACGCCCGCAGCAGCGGCGCGTACACGTCCTTGAACAAGGCGACATCGGTGACCGACAGCGCGCCCAGGGTTTCCCCGTGATAGCTCTGCTCGAGGCTCACGAACTCGTTCTTGGCGCTCCGGCCGCGATTGCGCCAGTAGTGGAAGCTCATCTTGAGCGCGATCTCGGTGGCCGAGGCGCCGTCGGCGCCGTAGAAGCAATGCCCGAGCGAACCGGGGGCAAGGCGCGCCAAGCGCTCGGACAGCGCTACCACCGGCTCGTGCGTGCAGCCGGCAAGGATCGCGTGCTCCAGCCGCCCGAGCTGGTCGATCAGCGCCGCGTTGATGCGGGCATTGGCGTGGCCGAAGAGGTTCACCCACCACGAGCTGACCGCATCGAGATAGCGCCGGCCGTCGAAGTCGTACAGCCACACCCCTTGGCCGCGGGCAATCGGAACGGGCGGCTGCGCTTCGTGCATCTTCATCTGAGTGCACGGATGCCAGACTGCATGCAGGCTGCGAGACACAAGCGTCTTGTTATCAGTCATGGCGGGCGGCTGCCAACACTTGCGCGG
>JBOIEI010000420.1:0-1514 GCA_050741055.1 Burkholderiales bacterium
GTCGCGGTCCTCACCCGCGCCGCTCTGATTCGTGGAATGCAGCGCGTTGGCAGCACGCAATCGCGACAATGCCGCTCCGAATGCCTCTTCGAGCTTTCGGCAATGCGCCGCCCAGCTGTATTCGGCGAGGGCGCGCGCCCGGGCGGCTGCTCCGAGTCGGGTGCGCAGAGCGGGATCAGACAGCCGCTCGAGCGCCGCGGCCAATCCGGTGCGATCGGCCGTGTCATACAGGATGCCTTCCGTCTCGTGAGCGACCAGCGTCGGAATGCGATCCACCGCGGGAGCCGCGACGGGAAGGCCGGTGGCCATGTATTCGAACAGCTTCAGCGGCGACCAGTAGAAGCCGAGCGACAGCGGCTCGTGCGCGGCGGTATCGAAGGGCGCGACGCCGATGTCGGCGGCCGCCAGCTGCGCGGGCACATCGGCGTGCGGGATCGCGCCGGTAAAGAGTATGCCGTCTGCGCGTGCCGCTTCCGCCCGTGCGCGAGGCAGTTCCGGGCCGTCGCCGATGAGCACAGCCGAGATGTCGGTGCGACCTCGCTCGCGCAGGAGGCGAATGGCCCGCACGAGGTGAATCGCGCCATGCCAGCTGCGGAACGCGCCCGCGAACACGGCTAGCGTGCCTGGCGGACGCGTGAATCGCAGCGGGCCCGAGGCCTGAGGACGAAAGCGATCCGTATCCGCGCCCCACTCGATCTCGACAATCCTGAACGGCTCGACGGCAGGCGGAAGAATCGATCGGCTCGGCGTCACCACCAGATGCGCTCGTGCGCACAACCTGTCGCGCCATCGCCGCATCGGCTCGATCAACAGCGCCTTGTCCACTCTTGCCTTGGTCGACCCCGGGTGATCGATCACTGGCGCGTTGACCTCGAGCACGGCCAGCGCCCCGACCGCGTGCGCCGCCGCGATGCCTTCCCCGCCGAAGTTGTAGTACCGCTCGATCACCACATCGGGCCGGATCCTGCGGGCGATCCGCGTCACTGCGGCCGTCCGCATCCAGCGCAGCTCCTTGGCCCCGAGTGGCGGCGACATTGACATCCAGTGCGCGCCACCGCCCGGAAAGCCGCCGTGTCCGGGGCTCACGAGCACGTGCACCTCGTGCCCCAGCGCCGCCAGTCCCCTGGCTACCGCTTCGACATGGATCGACCCTCCTTTCGTGCCGGGCACGGTCTGGTCGATGGCGCAATAGAGGATCTTCATGGAATGCCATGAGTGCCAGGAATGCCAGGAATGCCAGGAATAACGGGAGTGGCGCTCCTTTCGGCTACCGTCGGTTTGGCATCCGTCAGCGCAACGCTGTCTCGAAGGCCGAGATCATTCATGGCATTCATGAGCATTCCTGGCATTCATGGCATTGTTGCGTTGCCATGCTTCTCGAGCAACGCAAAGAAGGGCCCTGACCTGATGCGGCCGAAGAGCAGCAGGTCCAGCTTCATCGCGAACGAGAGGGCGCGCAGCGCGGCGTAGGTGGTCGGGCTGGTGGCGATGCGGGTCTTGGCGGCGGCGCGCGC
>JBOIEI010000421.1:0-26446 GCA_050741055.1 Burkholderiales bacterium
AGGTACATCACCGCGATCCGGTGGCACAAATGACGCACCACGCTCAGGTCGTGCGCGATGAACAGGTAGGAAAGGTCGAACTGCTCCCGCAGGTCCTCGAGCAGATTGATGATCTGCGCCTGAATCGAAACGTCCAGTGCGGATACTGCCTCGTCGCAGACGATGAATTCTGGCTTGAGCGACAGAGCGCGAGCAATACCGACCCGCTGGCGCTGTCCGCCGCTCATTTCGTGCGGATAGCGGTCCACGAATTTTGGATTCAAGCCGCATAGCGCGAGCAGCTCCGCCACGCGGTCTTCACGCTCGCGCCGGTTCGGGTAGATGCCATGCACCATCATCGGCTCGCCGATGATGGCACCGATTTTCATGCGCGGATTGAGCGAGCTGAACGGGTCCTGGAAAATGACCTGCATTCGCTCCCGTTTTTCGTTCAGCGCATGGCGGTCGAGGTTGCACAGGTTCTCGCCCTCGAAAAGAACCTCGCCCGAGGTCGGTTTTTCGAGCCGCAGGATGCAACGTCCGGTCGTGGTCTTGCCGCAGCCGGATTCTCCGACCAAGCCGAGGGTTTCGCCGCGCGCGATGCTGAAGCTGACATCGTCGACCGCCTTCACACGAGCCGTACCGCCGCCCGAGAAAATGCCATGCGCGACCGAGAAGTGCATTTTCAAATTTCGCACTTTGATCAACGGCTGATCGGCCTGCACTTGGCGTTGGGTGGCGGGAGGCAGCGTCGTGCCCGCGACCGCGCTCACGACGCTTCCTTCAAAGGCACCAGCCGGAATTTTTCGAAGCACGCGCAAGTGTGGCCGGTCGTCACCGCCTGCAGAGGTGGCGTCTCTCGTGCGCAAAGATCCACTGCGAATCTGCAGCGCGGCCGATAGGCGCAGCCTTGGATCGTCCCGGTCAGATCGGGCGGCTGACCGTCGATGGGAATCAAGCGCTGGCCGCGCGGGCGGTCCATGCGCGGAATGCTGCGCAACAGACCCAGCGTGTAGGGATGCACCGGCCGGTGATAGATCTCCGAGGCCGTGCCGCTTTCGACGATCTTGCCCGCGTACATGACGTTGACGCGGTCGGCGTAACGGGCGACCACTCCGAGGTTATGCGTGATCATCACGAGTGCGACTCCGAAGCGCTGCGTAAGGTCTTTCATCAGCTCCAGGATTTGCGCCTGGATCGTGACGTCGAGCGCGGTAGTCGGTTCGTCGGCGATGATGAGCTTCGGATTGCAGGACAGCGCGAGCGCGATCATCACGCGCTGGCGCATACCGCCGCTCAAATGATGGGGGTACTGCAGCAAGCGCTGCCGCGGCTCCGAGATCCCCACCATGTCGAGGATCTCGACTGCACGCGTCTGCGCCTGGTTGGGAGTGAATTTGAGGTGCAGCTCCATCCCCTCGCACAGCTGCTGGCCGATCGTGAGGACGGGATTGAGGGAGGTCATCGGCTCCTGGAAGATCATCGCGATACGGTCACCGCGTATCGCCCTGATCTCCAGGTCGTCCAGAGTGAGCAGGTCCGTTCCGGCGAAAAGGATTTTTCCGCTCACGATTCTGCCCGGAGGCTCCGGAATCAACCGCAGGATCGAAAGCGCGCCGACCGATTTGCCGCAACCGGACTCGCCGACGATCGCGACCGTCTCACCCTCGTCGACGGTGTAGGAAATGCCGTCCACCGCGCGCACAATGCCGTCCGAGGTGTCGAACTGGGTATGGAGGTCCTGAACTTCCAGCAGCAGCGCCATGGGGAATGGGTGCCTTCTAAAAGTCAGTGTGACAAAAACGCTAGCGTACGATACGCAAATTGCCAGGGAATTCTATTGGCGCGATTGCGTAGGGACGTGTTCCTACGCAAATGCGGAAGGGCTTGCGCCGGCGATCGTCGCCTCCTTGCATAGCAGCAGCAGGCCGTGCGGTAAGCGCGTGTGTCGTTGAACCGGATCGCGAAGCTTGCCTGCTGCTGTGCGTTGGACTGTTGCCCGGCTGCGAGACATCCGTACCGATTTCAACTGAAGTAGTGACTTTCCGAAAAGCCGGGTCGTATCATCGCGCGGTCGCAGCAACACCCATCGAGACGCGAATCCAAGGAGCTTGGATCGTTAGGGAAAGACTGAATAAGCTCACGCGGATCCCGGCTGGTAATGCCGTCAACGATCTTCTGACATTCAATGCCGTGCTGTAGGTGTCATTGGCGCGGCCGGTTCCACATCGCTCCGCGATGAATTAATGCAGCCTCTGCTTGTCGTTGTGCTCGTCGTACAGCTTGAGCAAAGACAGTTCGAGTGACGACTGGATAGCCGTTTGGAGCTCGCCCAAATCCATGTCGCAGACACCGGCTACGGCTTTCAGTGCGTCAATCTCGAACGCAGCCGCGCCAGTGAGACCATCCTCGGGCATTCGCCATTCGACTCGCAGTTCTCCGCCGGATGTCTTGGCGCCGGTTTCGACGAGGCCGTTGATGAGCTGGCCGAGCATGTGAACGATCAAATCTTGTGGCTGCGGATACTCAGCGAGCACAGCGCAAACCTCCACGAGCGCCCAACCTTGCGCCGTGAACTCCAGCGCCTGCTTGCGTCCGGGCAGGGCAAGCCAATGCACGAGGTCGGGATCGGGTAATTCAGTGGCCATGGCTGACGGGGAGTTGGCTTCGACTTCGGATCAGATCGGAGCGTGCGGAGGTGATCGAGTATCGCAGCTCTTTGGCCGGCCGGATATGGTGCTGCCAGCGCCAGCGAATGTCCCCCTGCACGACGTAGGACGAGCGCGGCGCAAGCTCAATTGCAATCACTGCCGCCTTGTCGCTTTTAGCCGGCAAAGGACCGCTCCGGCATTGGTTCTGGCAAGATACCGTAGTCGGTAGGATTCTTATCGATCCGGTCCGAGACCGACCCAGAGTACCGGCCGGTAAATGAAGCCGCCGCCCTACTTGGTCTGGAGCCCCATGCGATCGAGAGGTCTGCAAACTGCAAACTGCCATGACGACGGCCAACCAGAGGAGCGCACCATGAGCATTCAGTCCGAACCAGGCCCCGGGGTTCGCGTTATCGGGGAGCGTCCGAGTATCGATGTCCCCGAATTGCCGTCGCGGCCTTACGAGTTCGTTATGGAAACCGCGGTCGAGTCACTCGAGAACATGCACAAGGTGGCACGGCATCGCAAATTCGAGATCCACGTCGATGAACCCGCGCATCTGAAGGGAGACGACAACTATCCGCAGCCACTCATTTACGTAGCTGCCGGCCTTGGCTCCTGACTGCTCACCCAGGTGTCGCGGTACGCGACCATGACCAAGACCCGAATCACGCAAGCAAGGGTGCGGGTGCTGATTCACTGGTATCTGACAGGCTCCGTCATCAAGGGCACCGTCGATAGTGGATGCAAAGAAGTCGAGACGCATCTCGAGGTTCAGTCCGAGGACGAACCGGAGAAGGTCCGGCATGTCGTTCGACTTGCGAAGAAAGGCTGCTTTGCGGAACAAATGGTGGTGCGTCCGGTGCCCTTGACCGGCTCGATCCGGATAAACGGAGAGCCGTTTTCGATGTAGAAAGTCCGTCCGAAATCCACAAGTTTCTCAATGCAGGCATGAAGGTCCCGGGAAGACCCCTCGATCGGACTTGATCGAATCTTCGCCGAGTCACCACATCCGCCGCACGGCCGCCTTCAAATCCACGCGAGGTGCGATGCCGACCGATCCGCCGTCCTGGATTGCGACCGTAGGCGGAGTGACCAGGTCGAAGCAGCCGAGATCCTCATCCAGCACGAATCGAGTGCGCGGCGCATAGACGTGCCGATCCGATCCCCGCGCCTGCCCGCGGATGTAGAACCGCATCGGCTGCATGAGGACGAGATCGTCGCGCGCCCGGGTCATGGCAACGTAGAGCAGCCGGCGTTCCTCCTCGATCTCTTCCGGCGTTCCGGTGGCGAGGTCAGAGGGGATGCAGCCATCGACTGCGTTGAAAACATAGACCGCCCGCCACTCCTGCCCCTTGGCGGAGTGGATCGTAGACAGGATCAGCCAGTCCTCGTCCTTTAGCGGCGGGCCAGCTTCGCTCCCCACGGCTTCCGGGGGATCCAACGCGAGGTCGGTCAGGAAGGCGACCCGTGAGGGATGCCGCGTCGACATCGCCTCCAGTTGATCGAGATCGCCGAGGCGGGTATGCGCATTGTCGTATCGATCGGCCAGGACGGGGTCGTACCAGCGCCGTACCCGCTCCAGATCGCTCGGCCAGTCCTTTGCGGCGGCAAGTCCGTCCATGAGCGCGATCAGCGCGGCAAGCCCTTCTTTCGCCGCATGCGGTGCGGCAAAGGTGCCGAGCGCGGCAAATCCGGCCGTGCCTCCGTGCAGTAGCGCCAGAGCGCGGCGCGCATGGGATGGCCCGATACCCGGCAACAGCTTCAGCACGCGCATGCCGGCGACTTCGTCGCGCGGATTCTCGGCCCAGCGCAGGATTGCGATCATGTCCTTGACGTGCGCGGCCTCAAGGAACTTGAGCCCGCCGAACTTGATGTACGGGATGTTCCGCCGCGTGAGCTCGACCTCGAGTTGGCTGGAGTGATGCGAGGCGCGCATCAGTACCGCCTGATCATGCAGCGCCATGCCGGCCTCGCGATTGGCGAGGATGCGGTTGATCACGAACTCGACCTGCGCTGCATCGTCCGCCACCATCGCGAGAACGGGTTTGCCGCCATCAGGGCGCTTCGAGTACAGCGTCTTCGCGAATCCATCGGTCGCGCGGCCGATGACCGCATTGCACCCTTCCAGGATCGGCTGTGTCGAACGGTAGTTCTGTTCCAGCTTGGCGACGTGCGCCGGCGGATCGAATAGCGTCGGGAAATCGAGAATGTTGCGCACGGTCGCCGAGCGAAACGAGTAGATCGACTGCGCGTCGTCGCCGACCACGGTGAGGCCGCTGCCGCCGGGTCGGAGTCGGAACAGAATGCTCGCCTGCAACGGGTTGGTGTCCTGATACTCGTCCACCAGAACGTGATCGAAGCGCTTCGCCACGAGCGCGCCAATCTCCGGCACCTCCATCATCTTCGCCCAGTACAGCAACAAATCGTCGTAGTCGAGCAACCCCTGCGCCTGCTTGGCTGCGACGTAACCGCCGCAGAGCTTGCCGAGGTCGTCTTCCCACTGCGCACACCACGGGAAGGCGCGCCGCAGCGTCTCACGCAGGCTGGCCTGGGCGTTCACGGCATAGCTGTAGATCGAGAGGCAGGTGCCCTTCTTCGGGAAGCGGTTGCGCGTACTGGAGTACCCGAGGTCCTCGCGAACGACATCCATCAGATCCTCGGCATCGCCGCGGTCGCATATCGAGAACGATGCATCCAACCCGATCGATTCCGCATGCAATCGCAGCAGCCGCGCGCCGACGGCGTGGAAGGTCCCCGACCATTCGATCGCATCGGCCGGCATTCCGGAGCGTCCCCGGGTGGCCTGCGAGCAGATGTGCTCGACGCGCCGCGTCATCTCCGCGGCCGCCCGTCGAGCGAACGTCAGGAGGAGGATGCGACGCGGGTCGGCACCATTCAGGAGTAGATGAGCGACCCGGTGGGTCAGCGTCTTGGTCTTGCCGGTTCCCGCCCCGGCGATGATGAGCAGCGGCGGGGCTGCGTCCACGTGCTCGCGACCCTGGATACCGTATGCGACGGCGGCGCGCTGGGCTGGGTTGAGCGCGCACAGGTGAGACGAAGCTTGTTCGAGCTCGGTTGTTTCCATGCGTCCTACCTGATTGATGCAATTAAATAATCGAGCTGCCGCAAGAGCGGTATTTACCGGCTCCGGTACCTCGAGGGTCAAGGATACTTGAGTTACTGATTATTCGTACAGTATCCTGATCGGCCTTGTTCCGATCTCCCGACCATGGCTATCCCCCTCCCGAAGCTCCTTCGTCACCCTGCGATCTGGCGCGTGGGCGACGTGCAGCCGGCGGCGCGTGCGGGGATCCCGACCGGCTATGCGGTGCTCGACCGGGAACTGCCGGAGGCGGGATGGCCAGCAGGCGCGCTCACCGAGCTCCTCACCCACGAAGCAATCGGCGAGCTCTCGCTGATCACTCCGGCGCTCCGTGCGATCACCGAGCAGGGGAAGCACATCGCGCTGATCGCGTCGCCGTACCTGCCGTACGCCCGCGCCCTGGAGGCGGCAGGGCTGCCGCTCCCTCGCGTGCTCCTCGTAGACGTCGACGAGCTCGATGCGCTGTGGGCAGCCGAGCAAGCGCTGCGTTCCGGCGCCTGCGGGATGGTCGCGCTGTGGGCGATGCGCGGTCGATCACCCGATTACCGGTCGTTGCAGCGTCTCCATGGGGCGGCTGCGCACGGAGGCGCAGCGTGCGTGCTCTATCGCGGGCCGGACACCCGCACGACGCCTTCGCCGGCGCCGCTGCGGCTTGCCCTGCATGCGCGCGGGGGTCGTCTGGACGTCGAGATCTTGAAGCGCCGCGGCGCGCTGAGCGCGCGCCCCGTCGTCCTGACGCCTTTTCCCCTGCATTGGATTGCTCGCTCCGAATCGTCGGCAACTGCGACTGCCGCCTTGCCGTCCGTTCGCTCCGCAACCCGCTCTGCTTGAGGTGACGCCATGCTCTGGATCGCGCTGTTCATCCCGGATCTGCCGCTGCAGCTTTCCCTGCGCGGCGTCGATGAGGCGGGCGCCACCGTCGTCACCGACGGCCCAAGCAACCGGCCCATCATCGCCGGCGTCAATCCGGTCGCCCGTGAACATGGCGTCCGGGTCGCAATGAGCCTCGCTGCCGCCCGCGCCCTTGCTGGCGATCTCATCGCTGTCGCGCGCGATCGGGCTTCCGAGGCGAACGCCCTCCAGAACCTGGCGGCCTGGGCATACCAGTTCAGCCCGAGTGTCGTGCTCGAGTCCGATAGCCTGATCGTCGAGATCGAGTCCGCGCTGACGCTGCACGGCGGGCTTGCGCAGGTGTTGGCCCGAATGCGTCAGGGTGCGTCCGAGCTCGGCTACCGAATCTCCCTGGGTGTCGCTCCGACGCCCATCGCCGCCCGGCTGTTTGCTCGGGCACGACATCGCGGCATCACAGCCCGCACGTGTACGGACCCGTCGCTGCTATCGGAGCGTCTTTTCGATCTGCCACTCGATCTCTTCGACTGGCCGGATGACGCGCTGGGCAAGCTCAGAGCGCTCGGCGTCACCCGTGTCGGCCAATGCATGGCACTGCCGCGGGACGGCCTCGTGCAGCGCTTCGGGGTCCTCGCGAACGACCTGGATCGCGCCCATGGCAGGATCCCGGATCCTCGGCCGTATTTTCGGCCACCGGAATCCTTCCATTCCCGCATCGAGCTCGGATTCGAGGTGTCGGATGCGAGCGCGCTGCAGTTTCCTCTGCGACGGGTGCTGCGCGAGCTCGAGGGCTATCTCCGTGGCCGATCTGCCGGCGTGCAGCAGTGGCAGCTCGTGCTGGAGTGCGTGAATCGGATCACGTCGCGGATCACGTTCGGCACGGTCTCGCCGGAACGCAGTGCGGATCGCCTCCTGCACCTCGCTCGTGAACGCCTTGCGAGGACCACGCTCCCGACACCGGCGCTCGCGCTCAGCGTAATCGCCGACCAGTGCTTCCCGCTGCAGGACCGCAACCTGGCGTGGCTCCCGAATCCGCAGCAGCAGGCGACACAGGTCGACCACCTCATCGACCGGCTCAGCGCCCGCTTAGGTGCCGAACACGTCTTCACGCTCCGATCGGTCGACGATCACCGGCCGGAGAAAAGCTGGTGCCGCACTGCGCCCGGAACGAAGGAGCGGCACAAGGCGATCCCGCTGCCGCCCGGGCCGCGGCCGCTGTGGCTTCTGAACCGCCCCCGGGCCTTGTTGACGGAAGACGGACAACCGCTTTGTCAGGGGAAGCTCGAGTGCATCGCAGGGCCGGAACGCATCGAAGCCGGCGAGTGGGATGGTCAGCCCGCCGGCCGTGACTACTACGTCGCGCGCTCGCCGAACGGGGAGACGGTATGGGTGTATCGCGAACACCGTGCGCCCACCTGGTACCTGCACGGCATCTTTGCGTGAGTCGTCGCCGTGGTCCCGGCCTACGCCGAGCTGCATTGCTTGAGCAACTTCAGTTTCCTGCGCGGTGCCTCGCACCCCGAGGAGCTGGTGTTGCAGGCTGCCAGGTTCGGCTATGCCGCGCTCGCGATCACCGACGAATGCTCGCTTGCCGGGATCGTGCGAGCCCACATCGAGGCGAAGGATGTCGGCCTGCGGCTCCTCATCGGGAGCGAGCTGCGTATCGTTGACGGTCTGCGCGTCGTCCTGCTCGCCCAGAATCGCAACGGCTACGGCAACCTCTGCGAGCTCATCACCCGGGGGCGCCGGCAGGCGCCGAAGGGCGAATACCGGCTCGAACGGCACGACCTCGCGATTGCGGATTGTGTGGCGCTCTGGTTGCCCGATCCTATCCCCAAGATCGACGATGCCCGCTGGATCACGGATGCCTTCCCTGGGCGGGCCTGGGCGGCTGCCGAGCTGCTGCGTGGCCCGGATGATGCGCACCAGCTCCATCTGATCCAGGCAACCGCCGGCGCGGTAGGCATCCCCGTCGCCGCCGCTGGTGACGTGCACATGCATGCTCGGCAGCGGCGGGCCCTGCAGAACGTGCTGACCGCGGTCCGGATCGGCACGCCCGTCGCCGAGGCAGGCTCGGCACTGTATCCGAACGGTGAACGGCACCTGCGATCGGTCGGACGGCTCGCCAACATCTACCCGCCGGAGCTTCTGCTGGAGACGCTGGCGGTCGCCGAGCGCTGCACGTTCTCCCTCGACGAGATCCGCTACCAGTACCCGAAGGAGATCGTGCCGGACGGGGAGACACCGACCTCCTATCTGCGCAGGCTCAGCTACGAGGGTGGCGCACGGCGCTATCCTGCCGGCGTCCCGGCCAAGGTTCGCGACCTCATCGAGTACGAGCTCGCGCTGATCGCCGATCTCAAGTACGAGCCGTACTTCCTCACCGTGTACGACATCGTGCGCTTTGCTCGGGACGAGAAGATCCTTTGCCAAGGGCGTGGATCGGCGGCCAATTCCGTTGTCTGCTACTGCCTCGGGATCACCGAGGTCGATCCCGACCGCATGAACGTGCTCTTCGAGCGCTTCATCTCGCGCGAGCGCAACGAGCCCCCGGACATCGACGTGGACTTCGAGCACGAGCGGCGCGAGGAGGTCATCCAGTACATCTACACGAAATACGGGCGCGAGCACGCCGGCATGACCGCGATCGCTGTCACCTACCGGCCGAAGAGTGCGCTGCGCGATGTCGGCAAGGCGCTCGGATTTTCGCTCGACCAGGTGGATAAGCTCGCCGGGGTCATGGCCTGGTGGGATGGACGCAAGGTGCTCCCGGATCGCCTGATCGAGGCCGGCTTCGATCCCGACAATCCCAAGGTGCGCATGCTGCAGGCGCTGGCCGGCGAGCTCGTCGGGTTCCCCCGGCACCTGTCCCAGCACCCTGGCGGCTTCGTCCTCACTGGCGACCTGCTGTCCCGCTGCGTGCCCATCGAGAACGCTGCCATGGCCGAGCGCACCGTCATCCAGTGGGACAAGGACGACCTCGATGCCCTGGGGTTGTTGAAGGTCGATGTGCTGGGTCTGGGCATGCTCTCCTGTATCCGTGGTGCGCTCGACCTCATCAACCGCTTCCGCGGCACCGCAATGCGCATGCAGGACATCCCGGCCGAGGATCCCGCGGTGTACGACATGCTCTGCAAAGGCGACAGCGTCGGGGTCTTCCAGGTCGAGTCGCGCGCGCAGATGAGCATGCTGCCGCGGTTGAAGCCGCGCCGGTTTTACGATCTCGTGATCGAGGTCGCGATCGTGCGTCCGGGCCCGATTCAGGGCGGGATGGTCCATCCCTACCTTGCACGGCGCACGGGAGAGCAGGCGCTGACGTATCCATCTCCCGAGGTCGAGCAGGTGCTCGAGCGCACGCTCGGGGTGGCGATCTTCCAGGAGCAAGTGATGCAGCTCGCAATCGTCGCAGCGGGCTTCACCGCCGGTGAGGCGGATCGACTTCGCCGCGCCATGGCAGCCTGGCGCCGTCGAGGCGGCATCGGGGCGTTCGAGCGCAAGCTGATCGACGGAATGCTGGCGCGCGGCTACGACCAAGCCTACGCCGAGCAGATCTACCGGATGATTCAGGGCTTCGGCGAGTACGGCTTCCCGGAGTCGCATGCGGCGAGCTTCGCGCTTCTCGTGTACGTCTCGTCCTGGATCAAATGTCATGAGCCCGCGGCGTTTTGCGCCGCACTGCTCAACGCCCAGCCGCTCGGGTTCTATGCGCCGGCGCAACTCGTGCAGGATGCCAAGCGGCACGGTGTCGAGCTGCGGCCGGTCGATGTCACCGCGAGCGCATGGTTCTCGACGCTCGAGCGCGGCTACACCGGCGAGCCTGTCGTTCGCCTCGGTCTGCACATGGTGAAGGGCCTCAAACAGGTGTCCGGTGAGCGCATCGTCGCCGCACGGCAATGCGCACCATTTCTTGGCAGCGAAGACTTCTTCGCCCGTAGCGGGCTCGATCGCCGTGACCTCGACGGCCTCGCCGATGGGGATGCGCTGCGCGCGCTCACCGGTCATCGTAGGCAGGCCCTGTGGGCGACGTTAGGGCGGGTGGCCGCGGATGCTCCCATCAGCGTGGTGCGGGCCGAGCAGCAGGCCGAGCTGGAGCTGCCGACCGAGGGCCAGGACATCGTTGCCGACTACCGCCGACTTGGCCTCACGCTCCGGCGGCATCCGCTGGCCTTGCTGCGTTCCCGCCTCAAGCAGTTGCGCATTCAAAGTGCCGAAGAGGTTCAGCGTGCGCCCAACGGACGCATGCTCCATACCGGAGGCATCGTGACCTGTCGGCAGCGACCGGACACGGCAAGTGGCGTCATCTTTGTCACGCTCGAGGACGAGACGGGGAACGTCAACGTGGTCGTCTGGTCCCGTGTGGCGGAGCGGCAGCGGCGCGAGCTGCTCGCATCCCGGTTTCTCGGGATCGTGGGTGAGGTGCAACGCGCCGGGGATGTCGTGCACGTCGTAGCACGACGGCTGGTCGATCATAGTCATCTGCTGGGTGCGCTGCCCACGGAGAGTCGGGATTTTCACTAACACGGCAAAACCAAGCCCGACACATCACGGTTCGTCATTCGAAAACTAAGCGGGGCTTGCAAAGCCGGAACCGCACCCGCATCGACCGGGGTACCGATATTGCAGGCACGTGGGCTCGGTTTCCAGTTGTTGAACAAGTCAACCGCACCGGAGCACGACTGTCATGGCTGAACCCAAGATGACCCCGCACCAAATAGACGAGAAGCTGCAGCACGGCGAGAAGGTTCAATTTATCGACTCTCGCAACCCTAAAGCGTGGCGGGAAGCCCCGACGAAGCTGCCGGGCGCGCTGCGGGTGCCTGTCGACGAGCCCGGGAACATCGGGAACGTACCGCACGATCGGCTTGTCGTGACTTACTGCACCTGACCCGAGGAAGCCTCGAGCGCCCGTGTGGCGCAACAACTTGCAGAACGCGGCTTCAAGGACGTGCATCCCCTGAGCGGCGGGTTCGACGCGTGGCTCAGTGCAGGCCTCCCGGTGGAGCCCAAGTAGCTCGAGGGCGACGAATCCCGGGTGTCCATTCGACAAAGGACTGTGATCATGGCCGTTCGACTGAATCACACGATCGTGGCCGCGCACGATAAGCAGGCTGCGGCGCTGTTTTTGACCGAGATCATGGACCTGCCGACACCTTCGTTGCTCGGCCCGTTCGCAGTGGTGAAAGTGGGTGATGACACCTCGCTCGATTACATGGAAATCGAAGGCGAGATCACCTCCCAGCACTACGCCTTTCTCGTGAGCGAAGCCGAGTTCGATGCGACTTCGCGCGAATTCGCGAATGCAGCCTCACGTATTGGGCAGATCCCTCCCGCCGCGAGCGCAATCAGATAAACGGCTGGGACGACGGACGCGGGCTCTACTTCGACGATCCAAACGGGCATCTGCTGGAAATCATCACCCGTCCGTACGGCAGCGGTGGCACGGCGGCGTCCAAGCCGCATCCACTAGTCGAGCGCAAGCTGGAACCCGAGCACGACGGTCCCGGCAAACCGCAAGAGAAGAAAGGCGGAGGTACGCTTGCCGCTGGAGAGCGACCGGAAACAAAGATGCACCACCCGGAAAAAAGTTAGCAAACGACCATCGCATCATTTCGAGTGTTGCACTCTATACAGCATCACCGCCGATTGTCCGGTACAGCTCGACGAGATTCTCCGCGCGCACGAGCCACGTCGAGACGAGCGAACGGCGTGCGCTGTACAACGTGCGCTGTGCGACCAGAGTACTCAAATACGACTCGATGCCCTGGCGATAGCGCGCATTCGCGAGCTCGTAGTTGTCGCGTGCCGCTTCCTCGAGCCGTGTCTGCGCTTCGAACTGGTTGTCGATGGTTCCGCGCCGTGCAAGGGCGTCGGCAACCTCGCGAAAGGCGGTCTGGATCGTCTTCTGATATCTCGCCGTGGCGGCCTCGCGCAGCGCTATCGAAGCCTCCAGGCTATGGAGCAATTCGCGGTGTTGCCAAGCCTACTCGCGGTAGTACATAATTTGCCACTTTGACGGCGTTGGGCTGGAAGAAAATCCAACGCCGGCAAGGGAATGGAGCGGGAGCTCGAGACTCGGTTCCGGCTCGACCGAACAGCACGGGGAAAGGTTCGACTTTCCCCGTTTTTTGTTTCAGGCGCGATGGCAGAGTGGTTATGCAGAGGACTGCAAATCCTTCCACGTCGGTTCGATTCCGGCTCGCGCCTCCAAACATCCCATCAAAACCAGAATATTGGACAAGCAATGCGTGCTCGAGCAACTGCGTGGACGGCGTGATGCGATCGTTGCGCCGGGAGGGATTTTCCTTTCGGACAGAAGCGCATCTGCCAACTACTGCCCAATCCGCGGCTTGACGCGGTACCGTGCGCAACCCAGCATGGACGCGCGGTTCCGACATTCGTCCTCAGCAAAGGAGGGGCAATGAAATCAGTGACCGTTGCTGCAGCAGCCATCGCGCTATCTCTCTCCGCCACACTGTCCACCGCCGCCCAGTTCACCTTCGACACCGACCCTTTCGCAGGCAGTGACGCGCCGATCCTTGCCGGAAGGCAGGTCGTGGGGGGAGAGCCCTCGATCAGCTTTTCCACGGCCAGTGATGTGTACGTATTCCACACCGGTAGGTTCGGAATAAAAACGTTGAGCCTCGGCAACGACCTGGCGCCCAATCTGCCGGCCTCGGGCGTCAACGTGGTCGTGTTGCGCACCTTCGACAACGATGCGAATACTTCGACGCCCTTCGGCGCCGGGAACGCAGCGAACCTCATCGCCGGCCAGCTCACCGAGCCCGCGCCGGGTTTCTTCGTCTATTTCAACAGCGGTCTCGATCTGCCGCGGCTCGTATTCTCCACCGATCTGAGCGACAACACCTCCGACCTGAAAATTCTCGCGCGCATGACCAACCTGACCGGGCAGTCTGGCGAGCTCGCCGCATTCAGCGCGGCCAATTTTGCGCTCGTCCCGGAGCCATCCGAATGGGCATTGTTGCTTGCCGGCCTCGGTCTGGTGAGCGCCGCATACCGCAGATCGCGCCAGCGCGAGTCGTGACCTAACCCGCCGAAGCGGCGGCAGTACCCGCAGGCAGGCGCCGTGCGTCCGAATTCCCGCGGGCCTGCCTGTCTTCGGCTTCCACGCGCTGTACCCAGCGGCGCACCACCACGGCGAGCGCGATCATCACCAGGATCGCCGCTGCCACGAGCCAGTAGTTGATGCGCGAGGGGTCTTCCAGCGCCGCAGCGATCTGGTTGCCGAAAAAGGTGGTCACGAGCAGACCCGGGATGTTGCCGATCACGATGCCGAGAACGTATTGCCACGCCCGCAGCCGAACCGCACCCGAGACGACGCCGACGACCACGAACGGCGCGACCGGCGCGATGCTGACTGCGATGGACGCGGTCAATCCGCGCCTTCGCAACACCTCGCTGGTGCGATTGAGTCGCTTGCCCGCAATGCGGCGCACGGTGTCGCGCGATACGGCGCGGCCGATGCCATAGGCCACCGCGCCCGACAGGACGAGCCCGGCCATCCCGACGGCAAATCCCATGGCCGGTCCATAGGCCACAACCGCGAACAGGGTGAGCAGCGGGCGTGGAAACATCGTGAAGGCGACGGGAACATAGGCGAGGATCACCACGATCGGCGACCAGCTCACGCCCGCCGAGGCCCGCGCCCATCCCATGATGCGCTCGGCGGTGAACCAGTCGGCGAGCGGCGTATAGCGCCAGGCCAGGAACAAGGCGAGCAGCAGGACGGCGAACGGGACGATCCTGCTCCACTGCGGGCCGGAACGGCGCTTCTGCGTATCGGGCGAGAAGAACTCGATCAACCGGTCGAGCGACACCGGCTGCTCGGGATCGGCCACGGCCGCAAGCGCGGCAGCGCCTGCCGGTTCGTCTGCCTCCTCCAGCCGGCGCAGCGTGCGCTGCTCGCATTGCAGCCGTCGGATCGCCGCGTGCATGGAGCCCTGCGCTTCGAGCTCGAGGCGCAGTTGTTGCGAACTCATGCCCAGATGCTCGCTCAACAGGGTATCGCGAAAGCCACGTACCGCAGCTGTCTTTTCCGGATCGGCGCCGGCGTCGACCGTGAGGTCGCATTCGGTGTCCACGCCCATCGAGCGATTCGACAGGTTCGCGGAACCGATGCGAAGCCAGCGATCGTCCGCGATCGCGATCTTCGAGTGCACATCGATGCAGGTCGCCTCCGGCAAGCCGGGCGTGTGCGGGTAATAGGCATCGAAGCATCCCGCCTTGTCGGCCTCGCGCAGCGACTTGACGACGTGGCTGCGCAGCGCCGTCATGGTCGCTTCTTCCAGCCAGCCATGGCTCAGGCGTCGCGTGACGACGGCGATCTCGGGCGGGCTGGGCTCGGCCATGCGTTCGCTCAGCGCGGCCCGAATCGTGTCCGAGGTGAAATACTGGTTCTCGAGATAGAGATAGTGCTTCGCGGCACGAATCATATCCACGTACAGCGCTTCGACTTCGCGCACGCCCTCGGCAGCATCGGTCTTCGGAATGGTGCGCGAGATCGCGACATCGACATCCCGAAACACCGGCTCGAGGCCGTCCGGCCAGGCGTCGCGATCGGACTGCGCCGCTGGTATGACGTATCGGGTCGCCTTGTGCCAGCGATCGCGAGCCACGCGCCCCAGCGCCCGCGCCGCTTCGCCATCCACCGCGATCATGGCATCGTGGAATGGCGGGTAGGGAACACCTTCCACGTTGCGCCGCGGATCGTTCGCCTCGTGCCCGCAGGTATCCCAGCGCCTGGTGGTGAGATCGAGCCCGCCGCAAAACGCCACGGTGTCGTCGATCACCACGATCTTCTGATGATGCGAGCCGCCGACGGGGTGCGTATTGTCGTAACGCAAGTGCACGCGCCGGCGCGGCTTCCAGCCCAGGCCGTAGATCGGCCGGGTCTCGCGGTCGGTGCCGAAGATCATGGGATAGTCCCAGATCAATACATAGATGCGCAGCCGCGGCCTGCGGCGAACCAGGTCGTTCAGAAGATCCCCGAGCAGCACCGCCGGCTGAGGTCCGGGCCCATCGAAATCGAGCGGCGTGCGGCTGTCGAAATCCCACGCCAATATGATGATCGAATCCTGCGCCTGTTCGGCGGCGCGGGCAAAGGCGCCGAAGTACGATTCGGCGTCCACCAGCGGGGTCGCGCGGGCGGCGTGCGCGACATGCGCGCAGTTACGGCCCGGCGTGAACAGGGCGGAAGATTCGGCTGCGGACGTATCCATGACTTGGGGCGGATGTGCGTGCAAGGCGCGCGATTTTGCGTTTTGTAGCCAGCTATGGCGTTCGAGTCTGCCTACGAGCACCAACCGGGCCCGTCAGCTGGTATCGAGCCAGGATCGATGGCAAGCTGCGGCTTTCGTCAATGGTACGACGTCCAACCGCCGCCGAGGGCGCTCATGAGATCCACCGTGAAGCCCAGAAAGATCTGGCGGTTGCGCGCTGCGGCGAGCTGCGCTTCGTTCACCGTGCGCTGCGCATCCAGCACTTCCAGATAGGCGGAATAGCCCGCCTCGTAGCGCATCGTGGCAAGCCGTAGCGCGCTGCGGGCCTGCGCCACGCGAGCGGCGAGGTCCTGCTCGGCATCGGCCGCCAGGCGCACGTTGGAGAGCGCATCGCTCACCTCGCGAAACGCGCTCTCCACCGTCTGCTCATAGAGAATTGCGGATTGCCGGGCGCGCGCTTCGGCCTGCTGCGTGCGAGCGGCATAACGGCCAGCATCGAAGATCGGTCCGACCGCTCCCAGGCCGAAGGACCAGATGCCGGCGCCGGCCGTGAGCAGATTCCCCAGCTCGGCGCTCTGCACGCCGAGCGAGGCGGTGAGGCTCAAGGTCGGAAACTGCGCCGCGCGCGCGACACCGATCTGTGCGTTGGCAGCGGCGAATGCGGCCTCCGCCTGGCGGACATCGGGACGGCGCTCGAGCAGCGCCGAGGGCAACCCTGCCGGCGGCAATGGCGGCGAGGGCAGGGTGCGCAAGTCGCTGCGCTCGAGTTGCAGATCGAGCTTGCCGGTCAGAACGCCGAGCTGATGCACGGCGGCAGCGCGCAAGCGGCGCAGGTCCTTGATCTGGGCCGCGACCTGCGCCCGATTGCCCTGCGCCTGGTACACATCGAGGTCCGACACCAAGCCGGCTTGCGCACGCGAGCGAGCGATCTCGACCGAATCGTCCGCCACCGCCAGCGTCTCGTTCGACACGACGAGTTGCGCATCGAGCGAGCGGACGGTGAAGTACGTTTGCGCGATCGCCGCGCTCAACGCTTGCATGACGGCATCACGGCCGTAACGGCTGGCGAGGAAATCCGCGCCGGCCGATTCGCGCAAACGCCGCAGGCGGCCCCAGAAGTCCAACTCGAAGGAGCTCGTGGCAGCAATGCGGACATTGTTTCGCACTGCAGGCCCGGGGCCCGATCCGCCGGAGCCGGACGCGGTGCCGGTGCGCTGGCTGGTGCGTCCACGGCCGGCATCGACGTTGCCCTCGATCAGCGGCAGCAGCGTGGCCTGGGCTTCGCGCACAACCGCGGCGGCTTCCTCGATGCGCGCACTGGCCAGACGCACATCGGTATTGCGCACGAGCCCTGCGTCGACCAGCCGATCGAGCTCGGGCTCCTCGTACAGGCGCCACCAGTTCGACGGGACGCTCGTCAGCGTGCCGCTCGTCTCGGAGCTCTCGGCGTAGCGGTCGGGCAGGGCGACTTGCGGACGCTGAAAATCCGGGCCGAGCATGGTGCAGCCTGCGAGCAACGCGACCAATGCAGCGAACCAATATCGAGCGGGCCGATGCGGAGTGAGCCGGCGCGGATCCGGCCGATGCGGAGCGAACCACTGCGGAGCGAGCCGATGCAACCGAATCATCGCGGCTCCTGCACGGCCTGCGGCGCGGATTCGCTGTCCGGCGCTTCACCCATCTTGCGCCGGCGCGCGAACACAGTGAAGAAGAGCGGCACGAAAATGGTCGCGACGAAGGTCGCGAGCAGCATGCCGCCTACGACGCCGGTGCCCATGGAGCGGCGCGCCGCGGAGCCCGCACCGGTTGCGATCGAAAGCGGCATGACGCCGAATACGAACGCAATCGAGGTCATCACGATCGGCCGGAAGCGCAGGCGCGCCGCCTGCACCGCGGCCTCGAGCGGCGCCATGCCGGCGAGCAGGCCCTGCTGCGCGAACTCCACGATCAGGATCGCGTTCTTCGCCGCGAGCCCGATCAGAACGACCAACCCGATCTGGAAATAGATGTCGTTTTCCATGCCGCGCAGCCAGACCAGCGAGAGCGCACCCAGGACGGCGAACGGAACGGCGAGCACGACCGCCGCCGGCAGCCGCCAGCGTTCGTAGAGCGCGGCGAGGATGAGGTAAACCATGACGATGGCAAAGCCGAAGGCAAAGATCGATGCCGCGCCCGTGCGCTTTTCCTGGTACGCCTGCGCGGTCCATTCCATCGTGTAACCGGCGGGCAGCACTTGCGCCGCCACTTGCTCCACGGCCGCGATCGCCTCGCCCGAGCTCACGCCCGGCCTTCCGGCGCCCAGCACCTTGGCGGCGAGGAAGCCGTTGTAACGCTCGACTTGCTCGGGACCGACGATGCTGGTCATGTGCAGCAAGGCCTTCAGCGGAATCATCTCCCCGGTGGTTCCCGAGCGCACGTAGATGCGGCCGAGATCGTCGGGCTGCGCACGATACGGTGCATCGGCCTGCAACTGCACCCGGTAGGTGCGGCCCGACATGTTGAAGTCATTCACGTACAATGTGCCCATCGTGCTCGTGAGCGCCTCGAACACTTCGTTCATCGGCACGCCGAGCGCCATCGCCTGTTCGAGATTCACCTCGACCAGCATCTGCGGCACGGCTGGCCGGTAGAAGGTATTGATATTCTGCAG
This sequence comes from Burkholderiales bacterium, assembly GCA_050741055.1. Classification (GTDB taxonomy): domain Bacteria; phylum Pseudomonadota; class Gammaproteobacteria; order Burkholderiales; family WYBJ01; genus WYBJ01. Next base: position 18,472 of record JBOIEI010000421.1, read on the forward strand.
CTGCGGGTGCTCGGAGAGCGCTGCGGTGAACGATTGCACGACCTGCGCAAGCGCGCGCGCGTCCGATCCCGCGCGCGACTGCACATAGAGCTCGAGCCCGCCGGCCGTGCCGAGACCGCGGATCGCCGGCGGATTGAAGCCGAGCACCATGCCATCGGAAAACGTGCGTCCCAACTGGGTGATTTCGGCGGCGAGCTGCGGCGCGGTCTTGTCGCGCTCGTCCCAGTCCTTGAGCAGGATGAAGCTCGTGCCTGTGTTCGGTTTGTTGCCTCCGCCGATGAAGCCGCGCCCCGGCACGACGAAGATGTGATCGATCGCCGGCTCCTTGGCAAGCTCCTGCTGCAGCCGCGCGCCGGTCGCGGCCGTGCGCTGCAAGGTTGCGCCGTCGGGAAGATTGATTGCGCTGATCAGGTATCCCTGATCCTCGGGCGGAACGAAGCTTCCCGGAACGCGCGCGAACAGCAGCACAGCCGCCGCCACGAAGCCGACGAAGGCGAGCCCGGCCAGCAGGCGGTGCCGTAGCGCGGCGTTCACGAACCAGAGAAAGATCGCCGTCAGCCTGGCGAAACCCGCGTTGAACGGGTGGAACAGACGCGATTCGTGGTGTCCCGCCTTGAGCAGCAGCGCGCACAGCGCCGGGGTGAGGGTGAGCGCCGTCAGGCCCGAAAGTCCCACCGCGATCGCGACGGTCACGGCAAACTGCTTGTACAGCTGACCGGCAATGCCGCCGAGAAACGCCACCGGGATGAACACCGCGGCGAGCACGAGCACGATGGCGAGCACCGCACCCGATACTTCGTGCATGGATTCGATCGCAGCACGCTTGGCCGGCATCTGCTGCTCGCGCATGAGCCGCTCGACGTTCTCCAGCACCACGATGGCGTCATCGACCACGATCCCAACGGCAAGGACCATCGCGAACAGCGTCAACGTATTGATCGAAAAGCCGAGCATGTAGAGCCCGGCGAAGGTGCCTATGAGCGATACCGGAACCGCGATCATCGGGATGAGGGTCGCGCGCCAGCTCTGCAGGAAGATGAAGACGACCAGCAGCACCAGGACGGCCGCCTCGGCCAGCGTCACGACCACCTCGTTGATGGATGCCTCGACCACGCGCGTGGTGTCGAATGGAATGAGATAGTCGACGCCTGTCGGGAATGCAGTACTGAGCTCGCGCATGCGCGCCTTCACCGCGGCGGAGACCTCGAGCGCATTCGCGCCCGTCTGCAGGTATACCGCCATGCCCGCCGCCGGCTTGCCGTCGACGGTGGTGGCGGTATCGTAGCTCTGCGCGCCGAGCTCGACTCGTGCGACATCCTTGATGCGCAGCACGCCGGCGGGACCGCCGGCGCGTACCACGATGTTGGCGAACTCTTCCGCCCGCACCAGGCGGCCACGCGCCGTGACGGTATACGTGATCGCCTGGCCCGCCGGCGCGGGCTCGGCGCCGATACTGCCGGCGGCGTACTGCTGATTCTGGGCCCGGACGGCGTTGGCGATGTCGGTCGGCGTGACGCCCAGCCGCGCCATCCTGTCGGGCTGCAGCCAGATGCGCATCGCGTAGCCGGAGCCGAACAGGTTCACATCGCCCACGCCGGGAACGCGTTTGAGCTCGTCGATGAGGTTGACGGTGGCGTAATCGGCGAGATAGACCGCTTCGCGCTCCCCGTTGGGCGAGAGCATCCCTACCACGAGCAGGATGTCGTTGGAGCGCTTGCGCACGACTACGCCGTTGCGGCGCACTTCCTCGGGCAGGCGCGGCAGCGCGACTTCGACGCGGTTGTTCAGCTGGAACACCGCCTTGTCGACATCGGTGCCGACCTCGAAGGTCGCGGTGATGCCGATGGTGCCATCGGCCGCGGCGCTCGAGCTGAAGTAGACCATGTTCTCCACACCCGAAAGCTGCTCCTCGATGGGCGCGGCGACGGTCTTGGCGAGCGTCTCGGCGCTCGCCCCGGGATACGTGGCGCTGATGGTGACGGTGGGCGGTGCGATCTCGGGATACTGTGCGACCGGAAGCACCTGCGACGAGACCAGGCCCGCGAGCGTAATGATGATCGCGATGACGCTGGCGAAGATCGGCCGCTCGATGAAGAAGCGCGAGAATTTGCCCATGAGCGTCCTATTGACGATCCGGAAAGTGGCTGACACGCCGCTTTCCGCAATACGCTCCCCTCTCCCTTCGGGAGAGGGGTTGGGGGGTGAGGCCGGGAATTCGCGGACCATGGTCCGCGCCGGCCGAACGGCATCGGCCTGCATGCCGATGCGCGCACTGCAAGTGAGGGAGCGAGCGGCCAGTCATTTTGCGGAAGCTCGCTAGCGCGCGCCCGCGCCTTCGGACGATTTTTCGGCAGGCGTTGCAGCCGGAGCGCCGGCCGGCACGGTTGCATCGGCGGCGCGTGCCTGGACCGGCATTCCCGGGCGCAGCTTGATCAGGTTGTCGAGGATGATGGAATCTCCGGGCTCCAGACCCCCGGTCACGATCCAGTCGGCGCCGAGCCAGTTGCCGGTCTCGATCGGTTTGGTCGTCGCCTTGCCTTCAGCGCCGATCACCCAGACCATCTTCGTCTGCTCGTTTTGCACCACCGCGGCCTGCGGTACGAGAAACGCTTCCTGCTCGCCTGCGAGGATCCGCACCGGGACGAACTGGCCGGGCAGCCAGCGCCGGTCGGCATTGCGGAACTCCGCGCGCAGTTGCACCGTGCCGAGCTTGGGATCGACGCTGGAGGCGGCAAAATTGAGCCGTCCATTGCTGGCGACCACCGCGCCTTGCTGGTCGAGCAGGTGCACCTGCGCGCGCCGTTCGTGGCCGCGGATGCGCTCGAAGTCGGCTGCCGCCAGCGAGAATCGCACCCAGATCGGATTTACCTGGGTGATGGTGGTGAGCAGATCGGTATTCGCCGCCACCAGACTGCCTTCGGAGCGCACCGCGCGGCTCGTGATGCCGCCGATCGGCGCCGTCACGTTGGCATAGGAAAGATTGAGCTTGGCCTCGGCGATGCGCGCCTGCGCGCCCTCGATCGCCGCAGTGGACTGCTTGAGCGTGGATACCGCGTCGTCGTACTCACGCTGGCTGATGGCGCGATTGCCGGCAAGCGACTTCAGGCGCTCCGCCTCGCGCCGCGCCTGCTCCTGGCGCGCACGCTCGAGCGACAGAGCCGCCTGCGCCTGGGCGAGCGCGATCTCGTATTGCGCGCGATCGATGACGAACAGCGTCTGCCCCGCCTTCACCGGCTCGCCTTCGGCGTAGAGGCGCTTCTCCAGGATGCCGGCGACGCGCGCGCGAATCTCGACCTCGCGCGAGCCCTCGGCCTGGCCGACCGCTTCCAGCGCGATCGGCACGCGGGCGGGCTGCACGCGCTTCACCGACACCTGCAGCGGCGGTGGATCGGCCGCGACCGCGTTGGCGGCAACCGGCGCTTGGTGCTTCTGGCAGCCGGCAAGCGCGAACGCGACGGCGCACGATGCCAGCAAGCGGGTCAGGGCAGTAATGGCGTGCATGCAGCGGGACTCGCGACGCTTCATCGTTGAAAGTGGGCATGGACCGACAAGCGGGCGATTATATACAATCTCGAATGTAGGTAACCTCTCATCGGCACGGATTCCCTTACGGCATGCGTCGAACCAAGGAAGAGGCGGAGCAGACCCGCCGCCGGATCATGCAGGCAGCGCTGCGCACCTTTCACCGGCGCGGCATCGCGCGCACGACGCTGGAGCAGGTGGCGCGCGCGGCCCGCGTGACGCGCGGCGCGATCTACTGGCATTTCTCCGGCAAGCAGGCGCTGCTGCGCGCGATCCGCGACGATGTCTCGCTGCCGCTGGTCGATCGGGGCGATTTCACCCTGCTCGACCAGGCCGCCGCAGAGCCGCTGGAGCGGATCGACCGGTTTCTGCGCGACCTGCTGAGCGCCGTGGTCGAGGACGAGCACACGCGCCTGGTATTCGCGGTCATGTCGTTTCGCTGCGAGTACGTCGGCGAGCTCGCCTCCGAGCTGGAAGAATACGTGCGCAAGAACCGCAGGCTGTGCAATGCGCTCACGCGCGTTTACCGCCAGGCCCAGCGCCAGGGTGCGGGCTTGAACGGCTTGAGCCCTCGGCTCGCTGCGCTCGATACGCTCGTGTTCCTGGCCGGGTTGCTGCGCCTGTGGCTGCTCGACGAGCACGGGCAGCTCGGCATGCGCAGGGCCGCGCGGCTGCTCATCGCCGCGCACGTCAAAGGGCGCCGCGCCGCGGCTCGGCCGGGCAAGCGCGCGGCTTCGGCGCTCAGGAAGACAGCCCGGCAAGCCGCATGACAAGCCGCAGCAGCAAGGCGATCAGGCCGAGCACTGCCACCCCGGCGAGCCACAGCCCGACCAGCCAGGCGACGCGCCGTCCCCAGCGGAAATGGGGACGCACACGTTTTTTCACAGCGCAGGAAATTGGGTGCGTCCCCATTTAGTGGTAGCCCTCGCCGTGGCGCACCTTGCCGCGGAACACCCAGTAGCTCCAGGCGGTGTAGAAGAGGATGATCGGAACGATGAACAAGGTGCCGATCAGGGCGAAGCCCATGCTGAGCGTCGGCCCGGCCGCATCCCAGATCGAGACCTGGTAGGGAATCACGTTCGGCCAGATGCTGATGCCCAACCCGAGGTAGCCGAGAAAGATCATCCCCAGCGTGAGCACGAACGGGCTGGCGTGCGCGGTGCGCCGCAGCTCGCGCAGCAGCAGCCAGGTCGTCGCCGCCACCAGCAGCGGCACAGGCGAGAGCCACAGCAGGTTGGGAAAGGCGAACCAGCGCCGGGCGATCGACGCCTCGATGAGCGGGGTCCAGATGCTGATGCCGGCGATGAAGGCGAGCAGCGCCCAAACGAGATAGCGCGCTATCGATCGCATCTGTGCCTGCAGCGGCCCTTCGGTCTTCAGCACGAGCCAGGTCGCGCCCAGCAGCGCGTAGGCCACGCACAGACCGAATCCGCTGAACATCGCAAAAGGCGTGATCCAGTCGAACGCCCCGCCCGCATAGGCGTTGTCGCGCACCGGCACGCCCTGCACGAAGCCGCCCAGCGTGACGCCCTGGAAGAAAGCGGCGACGAACGAGCCGGCGGCAAACGACTTGTCCCACGCGCGCCGCCGACCGGGCCGCGCCTTGAAGCGGAACTCGAACGCCACGCCGCGGAAGATCAATCCGATCAGCATGAGGATGAGCGGCAGATAGAACGCGCTCAGGACCACCGAGTACGCGAGCGGAAAGGCTGCGAGCAGGCCCGCGCCGCCGAGCACGAGCCAGGTCTCGTTGCCGTCCCAGATCGGAGCGACGGTGTTCATCATGACATCGCGATCCTCCTTTGCCTGGAAAAACGGAAAGAGGATTCCGATACCGAGATCGAAGCCGTCCATCACGACGTACATCATGATGCCGAACAGGATGACGATCGCCCACAGCAGCGGCAGCGGGTCCATCAGGTAGTCTCCACGCCGGGATCGCGCGACGATGGCGCGTCGGGATTTGCAGCTGCCGCCGAGAGCGGCCGCATGGCCTGACGCGGCTGGCCCGGTCCGCCCAGTACCGGCGTCTCGCCCTCGTGCAATTTGGGCCCATGGCGAATGAGCCGGAGCGCGTAGATCGTCCCGGCACCAAACACGACGAAATAAACGATGACGAACAAAGCCAGCGTCAAGCCCACCTGACCGGCGCCGTGTGCCGATACACCTTGCGCCGTCCGCATCATGCCATTCACCAGCCACGGCTGGCGCCCGATCTCGGTGGTGAACCAGCCGGCGAGGATGGCGACGAGCCCGGCGCTTCCCATCCATGTCGCAAAGCGCAGGAACGCGCGCGAGCGATACAGCCGCCCACCCCGGCGGAGGCAAACGCTCCACAGGCCGAGCGTGATCATGAGCACGCCCAGCCCGACCATCACGCGGAAGGTCCAGAACACAATGGTCGAGTTGGGACGATCCTCGGGAGGAAATTCCTTCAGCCCGGGGAATTGCCCGTCCCAGGTGTGCGTGAGGATGAGACTTCCCAGATTGGGTATCTCCAGCGCGAAGCGTGTCTCCTCGCGCGCCATGTCCGGCCAGCCGATCAGGATGAGCGGCACCCCTTCTCCGGGGCGGTTCCGCCAGTGGCCTTCGATCGCCGCCAGCTTGGCCGGCTGATGCTCGAGTGTGTTGAGGCCGTGGAAGTCGCCGATCACGGCCTGAATCGGGGCGGTGCAGAAGATCATCCACATCGCCATGGAGAACATCTTTCGCACCGGCGCGGTGTCGTCGCCTCTGCGCAGGTGCCAGGCCGCGGCGGCGCCGACGACGAGCGCCGTGGCCAGATAGGCCGCGGTCACCATGTGCGTGAACCGGAACGGGAACGAAGGATTGAAGATCACTTGCAGCCAGTCGACCGGAACGACCACGCCGTCGACGATCGCGTGGCCCTGCGGCGTGTGCATCCAGCTGTTCGAGGCGAGGATCCAGAACGCGGACACGACCGATCCCAGCGCCACCATGACGGTTGCCAGAAAGTGCAACCCCGGACCGACCCGGTTCCAGCCGAACAACATCACACCGAGAAATCCCGCTTCGAGAAAGAATGCCGTCAGCACTTCGTATGCGAGCAGCGGACCGACGATGCCACCGGCGACGCGCGAGAATTCGCTCCAGTTGGTGCCGAACTGGTATGCCATCACGATGCCCGACACGACCCCCATGCCGAACGTCACGGCGAAGATCTTGAGCCAGAAGTGATAGAGGTCGCGGTAGACCTCGCTCTTGGTGACGAGCCAGCAGCCCTCGAGCACGGCGAGGTAGCTCGCCAGCCCGATCGTCAGCGCTGGAAAGATGATGTGGAACGAGATCGTGAACGCGAACTGAATGCGGGCCAAGAGAAGCGCATCGAACTCCGCCATGATCGACTCCCGACCCTTTACAGGAAGCGCGCGATCGATGATAAACCCAAGGCAGGCATCCATCGGCAGGAATGAAACCGCGGCCTCGGGCATACGATGTGCCGCCCCGAATGGTTGTTGCGTATTCATTGCAGGAAGGAGTCCCGTGAACAAGCGACCCCTCGGCCGCAGCGGTATCGACATCGCCCCGTTGGTCTTCGGCGGCAACGTCTTCGGATGGACAGTGGACAAGGCAACCTCGCACGCGCTGCTCGATCGATTCGTCGCAGCAGGCCTCGATGCCATCGATACTGCCGACGTGTATTCGCGCTGGGTCCCGGGCAATCAGGGCGGCGAGTCCGAAGCGATCATCGGCGATTGGCTGGCGGCGTCGCCACGGCGCAGGGATCAGGTCGTCATCATCACCAAGGTAGGCTCCGACAAGGGACTGGCCGGCAAGCGCGTGCTCGAGGCTGCGGAAGCATCGCTCAGGCGCCTTCGCACCGACCGCATCGACGTCTACCTCGCGCACAAGCCCGATGCGCGCACGCCGATCGATGAGACCTTGCGCGCTTTCGAACAGCTCATGCAGCAAGGGAAGGTGCGTGCGATCGGCTCCTCCAACGACACGCCCGCGCAGCTGCGTCAGGCGCTCGATGTCGCCGCGCGCCAGGACCTGCCCCGGTTCGAAGTCCAGCAGCCCGAATACAACCTGTACGATCGGGGCGGCTACGAGGGGGCGTTGCGCGATCGGTGCATCGCCGAGGGGCTGGGCGTCATCACCTACTATAGTCTGGCTTCCGGATTTCTCTCCGGGAAGTACCGCTCGAGCGACGATCTGAAGCTGAGCGTGCGCGGCGCGGGCGTGCGCCGCTACCTCGATGCGCGCGGCGTTCGCATCCTGGCCGCGCTGGACGAGGTGGCGCGGGCACACGCGGCAAAGCCGGCCGAAGTGGCGCTCGCCTGGCTGATCGCGCGCGAAGGCGTAACCGCGCCGATCGCCAGCGCGACCAGCATCGAGCAGCTCGAGAGCCTGGTGCGCGCGACCGAGCTCACGCTGGCGCCGGAAGAGATCGAGCGCCTGACCGCAGCCAGTGACTGAGGCCATTCGCACC
>JBOIEI010000422.1:0-6520 GCA_050741055.1 Burkholderiales bacterium
CTGCTCCACGAGGTGAAGCGGGTGTGCGCGGCGCTGCGCGGGCAGGGCGTGGGCAAGGGCGATCGCATCACGATCTCGATGCCGACCTGCCCCGAGGCCGTGATCCTGATGCTCGCCTGCGTCCGCATCGGCGCGATCCACTCGGTGGTCTTCGGCGGCTTCTCGGCCAAGGCGCTGCACGAGCGCATCATCGATGCCAGCGCGGTCGCAGTGCTGACCGCCGACGAGCAGATGCGCGGCGGCCGGGCGATCGCGCTCAAGGCCGCGGTCGACGAAGCCATCGCGCTCGGCGGCACCGACACGCTCAGGCACGTGGTGGTGTACAAGCGCACCGGCGGTGACGTGCAGTGGATATCCGGTCGCGACCTGTGGCTGCACGATCTGGTCAAGGATCAGCCCGAAACCTGCGAGCCGGAGTGGGTCAGCGCCGAGCATCCGCTGTTCATCCTCTACACCTCGGGATCGACCGGCAAGCCCAAGGGCGTGCAGCACTCGACCGGCGGATTCCTGTTGCAGGCGGTGCTGACCATGAAGTGGGTGTTCGACTACAAGCCGAGCGACATTTTCTGGTGCACCGCCGACGTGGGCTGGGTTACTGGCCACACTTACGTCTGCTATGGGCCGCTCGCGGTGGGTGCAACCGAGATCATGTTCGAGGGCGTGCCCACCTACCCGGACGGCGGGCGCTTCTGGCGCATGATCCAGGATCACAAGTGCACCGTGTTCTACACCGCGCCGACCGCGATCCGTTCGCTCATTAAAATCGGTGCCGATCTGCCGAAGCGATACGACTTGTCGTCCTTGCGCATCCTGGGCACGGTGGGCGAGCCGATCAACCCGGAAGCCTGGATGTGGTACTACCAGACCGTCGGCGGCGAACGCTGTCCCGTGGTCGATACCTGGTGGCAGACCGAGACCGGCGGCCATCTCATCAGCCCGCTGCCCGGTGCCACGCCGCTCAAACCCGGCTCGTGCACCCTGCCCCTGCCCGGCATCATGGCCGACATCGTCGACGAGACCGGCAACTCGGTGGAGCGCGGCAAGGGCGGCATCCTCGTGATCCGCAAGCCCTGGCCGTCGCTGCTGCGCACGATCTGGGGCGATCCGGATCGCTTCCGCAGCACGTATTTCCCGGACGATTTCAAGGGCAAGCTCTATGTCGCGGGCGACGGTGCGAGCCGCGATGCCAACGGCTATTTCACCATCATGGGCCGCATCGACGACGTGCTGAACGTCTCCGGCCACCGCCTGGGCACGATGGAGGTCGAATCGGCCCTGGTATCGAACCCCCAGGTTGCCGAAGCGGCCGTGGTCGGACGGCCCGACGATCTCACCGGTGAGGCGATTGCCGCTTTCGTAGTGTTGCGGCAGACGCGCCCCAGCGGCGCGGAGGCCGGGCGCATCGCCAACGAGCTGCGCGACTGGGTAGCCAAGGAAATCGGGCCGATCGCCAAGCCCAAGGACATCCGCTTCGGCGAAAATCTTCCCAAGACGCGCTCGGGCAAGATCATGCGCCGGCTGCTGCGCTCGCTCGCCAAGGGCGAGGAGATCAATCAGGACGTGTCGACCCTCGAGAATCCCGCGATATTGGATCAGCTCAAGGAAGTGAGCTGATCGCGCCGGCGCCGGTAACGCCCATATGCGCGAGCCGACCATCGATCAGCAGAAACTGGTGGCGACCTTTCTGCTGGGCGCGGTGCTGTTCAACTATCCGATCCTGTCGTTGTTCAACAGGGCAGGGAGCGCGCTCGGCATCCCGGTGGTCTACGCCTACCTCTTCCTTGCCTGGGGCGGTCTCATAGCGCTTACGGGCTGGATCGTCGAGCGCAGGCCCTGACATGCGCAGCTAAGCCAGGGAGCGGGCGATGCTGCAAGGTTGGGTGGTTGTCCTAGCCTCCTTCGCCTATCTCTGCCTGCTGTTCGCGATCGCCTTCTACGGCGACACGCGCGCCGATCAAGGCCGCTCGATCATCGCGAATCCCTACATCTATTCGCTGTCGCTCGCGGTCTACGCGACCGCCTGGACCTTCTATGGCAGCGTCGGACGGGCGGCGGCCGACGGCATCGGCTTTCTGCCGATCTATCTCGGGCCCACGCTGATGGCCGTGCTGTGGTGGCTGGTGCTGCGCAAGATCATCCGCATCAGCAAAGTGAACCGCATCACCTCGCTCGCCGACTTCGTCGCCTCGCGCTACGGCAAGAGCGCGCTGCTGGCGGGCCTCGTCACCGTGAGAAAGGATGAGGCGGCTCGGGATACCGCGCGGCTCAATTTCCTCGGCATCGTGTTCTGCATGATGATCGGCACCGCGGCCCTGCCGCACATCCTCATGCGCTACTACACCACGCCGAGCGTGCGCGAGGCGCGCAAGTCGGTGGGATGGTCGCTGTTCTTCATCTTCCTGCTCTACTTCACCGCGCCGGCGCTCGCCGTGCTCGCGAAGTTCGACGTCTACCACTTCCTGGTCGGATCGAAGTTCGCCGAGCTGCCGGTCTGGGCCGCAAACTGGGCCCAGGTCGATCCAACGCTGTTGTCGATCACCGACATAAATCGCGACGGTATCGTGCAGCTGGCCGAGATCGTGCTCGGGGGCGACATCATCGTGCTGGCGACACCCGAGATCGCCGGATTGCCCTACGTGATCTCGGGATTGGTGGCGGCCGGCGGATTGGCCGCGGCGCTATCGACCGCCGACGGTTTGCTGCTCACCATCGCCAACGCGCTCTCGCACGATCTCTACTACAAGATGATCAACCCCAACGCTGCCACCAAGGCGCGTCTCGCCGTCGCCAAGGGCCTGCTCCTCGTGGTCGCGGTGATCGCGGCATACGTCACCTCGCTCAAGCCCGGGAACATTCTGTTCCTGGTCGGTGCGGCGTTCTCGATCGCCGCCTCCTCGTTCTTCCCTGCGCTCGTGCTGGGCGTATTCTGGAAGCGAGCCACCAAGTGGGGCGCGATCATCGGGATGCTGGCTGGGCTGTGCGTGTGCCTCTACTACATGTCCGCGACCTACCCCTTCCTGCGCGATCTGCTGGGCGTCACCACCCCGATCGATCAGCTGAAGTGGTTCGGCATCAACCCGATCTCGGCCGGCGTATTCGGCGTGCCGATCGGATTCGCAACCGTCATCGTCAGCCTGCTCACGCCTCGACCCTCGCGTGAGGTTCAGAACTTGGTCGACCACGTGCGCTACCCGGTGCTCGCCGGCGACATCGACACGCGCGCGACCTGATCGAAGGAGGAGACTTAGGTCAGAGCCCGCCCTTGTGGCGGGCTTTTTTTCGCTGCGCTCGGCCGGAGAGCGGAAGACGAAGTCTGGCCGGAGTCACAATAATCACGCAGGTGCGTAGCGCGTGATTATTGCGGCGAAGGCTAACTTCGAATCGAATGCTTCGAAGTTAAGGACGAAGTCCGGCCGGAGTCACTCCCACTCTCGACGCCTGCCCCGGCAATTCTCATCTGCTAGAATCCCCCGCTCCGGAGAGATGGCCGAGCGGTCGAAGGCGCACGCCTGGAGAGCGTGTATACGTGAAAACGTATCGTGGGTTCGACAATAATGACGCGTTGAAAGAGCGTCATTATTGCGACGGAGGCTAACTTCGAAGCGGGTTGCTTCGAAGTTAAGGACGAAGTCCGGCCGGAGTCACTCCCACTCTCGGCACCGATCCAACGAAACCCATCTGCTAGAATCCCTCGCACCGGAGAGATGGCCGAGCGGTCGAAGGCGCACGCCTGGAGAGCGTGTATACGTGAAAGCGTATCGTGGGTTCGAATCCCACTCTCTCCGCCAGCGATGTGCCAACCATGCGGGTTCACGGTCCGCCAGTCGCGCGCTGAACTGTGCTTTCGTAAGGAAGCGACGCTGCACGATCGCGGCCGCGATCGCTACGGTCGTGTACTTGCTCAGGTCGATTGCGCCGGCAAGGACGCGCTACATTGCTGGGCACGCGTAATGGACGACCGCCGCCGTTCTGCTCGCTTCCACTGACGAAATGCGCGCCTCGTGCTTTTTTACGATCGCCCACCGACTTTGAAAGCAACGTCTGCTCCATTCGTGGATACACCGCACGGGGCGTCCATACATCTAATAAGTCACAACTCTTCTTCGTGGGGTAGTGAACGGCTTTGAGGCGCTGTCGAAAAAAGAACGCAACTGAGAGAATTGCGGCGTCGCACTTGCGTGCCGCGGCGGGGTGCGGACATCGGCCAAGAATCCTCGTGAGCTTCACTTTGCGCACCTATCCGCGCTGCAGAGCGTGGGAGCTCCCTTTGAAGAGGCGTGAACGACGCGGGCCATTATCGCGGATCGTCGGCTTCAGGCGACACCGCGCGGGTCTGCCTCGTGCTCCTACGCTAGACACGCCGCGGAGCCGCTCCAATGGACGGGAGGAAATATCGAGTCACGGGCCCTTGCTTCTACCTGGACGACGACAAATCGCTCGTCCCCGTACCCCTTGGCACGATCGTGGAGATATCGGAATTGCCCGGTGCGGTGCTTATGCGCTGGACCGACACAGCGTCTGAGCGACGCGAGCAGTACTACACGCCGGAGATATGGCTGCGGCATGTATCGAAGCAGATCCAGCCCGTGTAAGAAATCTAGCTCGCGCTGCGGACGCCGGGCGCGGGCTTCGACGATGAAGCGCAACCTCGCTGTAGCAGTCTAGTTGAACACGATCCTCGAAAAGCTTTCCGGCCCACCCCGCTCGCTCGCCGACGTGGCGGATCTGCTCGAAAGTCACATCGGCGACGGCAGCGACGACAAGCGCTGCAAGGAAGCGATCGAAGCATTGCAGAAGATTCGCGGCTGGCATCCGACCTACTATCTGCGTGCGGCCCTGCGCGAGCTCGACAACGAGCCGCCACCTTGCGACGCCGTGCGCAAGGTCATCCGCGTGCTGCGCAAGTGGCGCCACTATTCCGGCACCTGAGCCTGACGCTCGAAGACGATCGTCGCACCAAAAGGCGAACGCCCCGAGCAGGCGAACGCCCCGAGCGACGCGCGCCGTCAGCGCATGGTTTCCGGCACTCGCGCGAGCACGCTCTCCGGCATCGTTCCGGCTACGGTCGTCCGGTGCAGCTTGCGGCGGTACTTGTTCTTTTCGAACGTCGTCGCCCGATGCAGGGCGCAGCGGTTGTCCCAGATCACCAGGTCGTGAACGCGCCACGGGTGGCTGTAGACGAATTGTGCCTGGGTCGTGAATGCCGTCAGCTCTTCCAGCAGCGCCCTGCCCTCCTGCGGCGGCATGCCGACGATTTCCTGCGCGTGCGCGCCGACGTACAGGTTCTTTTTGCCGTTGGCGGGGTTGGTCCGCACCACCGGATGAATCACCGTGAGGCGCTTCTTCGCCTCATCCAGGTAAGCTTTGGTGTCGTGCGGCTCGTCGGGGGCCGTCACGCGATGAATCGCCTTCAGCTCCGCCACCGCTGCCTTGCGCTCGGGTGCAAGCGCCGCATAGGCCGCGCGCGCGCTGGCGAATTCGGTATTGCCGCCGATCGGCGGAACGATCCGGGCATGCAGCATCGAACAAAGCGCACCGATGGGCTTGAAGGAACTATCGGTGTGCCAGGCCTCGTTGCGCTCCCGATGAACCATCATCGGATGATCGAGCGCCATCAGGTTGCCGTCCGCGTCGAGATTGGTCATCACGGAGATGTGACCGGGGTTGTAGTTGTTCGCCGGATGCGCCTCCATCATCTCGAGCGTGCCGAAGTAGCGGCTGAAGCGCATCTGCGCTTCGTCGTCGAAGCGCTGGTCGCGAAAGACGAGGATCTGATGCTCGTTGAACGCGTCCCAGATGACTTGCAGGTCGTCACGGGATACGGGCTGGGTCAGGTCGATCCCGGTAATCTCGGCGACGAACACGGGGTGCAGCGGCTTCACGGTCAGGCGGTTCGCAACGTCCGGCATGTGGGCTCTCCTTCAGAGGCATCGAGTCATTGTACCGACAATCGTTTCGCGCGAGAGGCCGGATGTCGCTATCGTACCGGGCCGGGGCAGCGGTTGCGCCAAGCCGGCATCGTGCGCGAGCTTGTTCGCAAGCTTCCGATCGAACGATGCCAGATGGCTCAACACCTCGTCCACCTTGTCCTTGCGCCCGAGCGCTTGCTGCGTCATGCCGATTTCGTAGAAGGCGAAGCCGATCATCGGCTGCAACGCGGCGGCACGTTCGAAGGCATTCAGCGCCTCTTCGTTGCGGCCCAACGCGCGCAGGCTCAACCCCATGCCGTACCAGGCGCGATCGAGCCTCGGCTTTACGCGCACGGCGTTCTGGAACGATTCCAGCGCCGGTTCATGTTGCTGGATCTGTTGATAGACGAAACCGAGGTCGAACAAGACTGTGGCATCTTCGGGATGGACACACAGCGCCGCTCGGAACTGTTCGACGGCAAGCGCCGAGCGGCCGAGGGTCGCATAGGTGTAGCCGAGGCTCGCCAACGCGCGCGGGTAAGCCGGGTCGAGGACCAGCACCTGCTTCAACGCAGCGGCCGCCTGCTCGAGGCGATTGAACGTCGTAAGCC
>JBOIEI010000423.1:0-5276 GCA_050741055.1 Burkholderiales bacterium
CTGGAACAGGCGGTGGCGGCGCCCTTCGCGACCCGGCAGTTCGCCGATCTGGGCGCGCGCATCGTCAAGATCGAGCGCCCCGAGGTGGGCGATTTCGCGCGCGCCTACGACGAAAACGTGCACGGCATGTCGGCCTACTTCGTCTGGCTCAACCGCGGCAAGCAGAGCCTGACGCTCGACCTGAAGCACCCGGCCGCTGCCGAGATCATGCAGCGCCTGCTGGCCCATGCCGACGTCTTCATCCAGAATCTCGCGCCGGGAGCGGCCGAGCGCCTGGGCCTCGGTTGGGCGACGCTGTCCGAGCGATTCCCGCGCCTGATCGTCTGCGACATTTCGGGCTATGGCGATGCCGGGCCTTACCGCGACAAGAAGGCCTACGACCTGCTCATTCAGAGCGAGGCGGGGCTCTTGTCGATCACCGGAACGCCGCAGCAGCCGGCGAAGGTCGGTGCCTCGATCGCCGACATCTGCACCGGCATGTACGCGTATTCCGGCGTCCTAAGCGCCTTGCTGCAGCGCGGCCAAACGGGCAAGGGCAGCCGCGTCGAGGTCGCCATGTTCGAGGCGTTGTGCGAGTGGATGCTGCAGCCGCTGCTGTACGCGCATTTCGCGGGGAAACCCCTCCCGCGTACCGGCGCCGACCATGCCAGCATCGTTCCGTACGGCCGCTTCACGGCAGCCGACGGCAAGGACGTGATGATGGGCATCCAGAACGAGCGCGAATGGGCTGTGTTCTGCGACCAGGTGCTGGGGCGCCCGGAGCTCGCACGCGACCCTCGCTTCGATTCCAACACGCGGCGGTTGCACAATCGCGCGGCGTTGCTCGCGATCGTGCGCGAGGTGTTCGGCTCGCTGAGCGCTGAGGGGCTGGTGGCGCGCCTCGATGCGGCTGGCATTGCCAATGCTCGAATGAACGAGATGGCCGAGGTGTGGGATCATCCGCAGTTGCGCGCGCGCGGGCGCTGGACGGAGATGGGCTCGCCGGTGGGTGCGATTCCCGTCCTGCGTCCTCCGGCCACGCATTCCGATTTCTCGCCTGTCCTGGGTGCGGTGCCCGCGGTCGGCAGCCACACCGATGCGATCCTCGCCGAGCTCGGTTATTGCGACGCCGAGCGTGCCAAGCTGCGCACGGAAAAGGCCGTGTAAGCGCCGTCGCGGCAACGCTCGCACGCCTGCGTCCGCATTCGCAACAGGCACGTTTTTCCTCTGGAAGGTAGGCGCGAAATCCGTTGACAATGGCTCGGCACATTAGGCATGCTGGCGCCGTCTCTGCCGCGAGGCCAGAGGAGTGAGTCAGACGATTATTCCAACCGATGGGAGATAGAACGTATGGCCAAGAAGAGCGCCAAGAAGTCCTCGGCGAAGAAGCCCGCTGCGAAGAAGACTGCCGCAAAGAAGTCTACCGCGAAGAAGGCTGCGAAACGCACGCCCAATGCAGCATTCATGAAGCCGCTCAGCTCGTCTCCAGCGCTCGCCGCAGTGATCGGCGAGAGGCCCATGCCGCGCACCGAAGTCACCAAGCGCCTGTGGGACTACATCAAGAAGAACAAGCTGCAGGACTCGAAGAACCGCCGCATGATCAACGCCGACGACAAGTTGGGCGCCGTGTTCGGCGGCAAGAAGCAGGTCTCGATGTTCGACATGACCAAGCTGGTCGGAAAACACCTCAAGTAGCTTCAAGCGCCGTTCACATTGCACGTTGCTCCGGGGGCCGGAGAGCGCAGCGCCATGCTGCCGTCCGGCTCTTCGTGTTGCTGCAGCCGGCAAAGCCCATCTGGCGGTAACATTCGCATGCCGACGTTGCCGATAGATGAGACAATGCAGCCATGAGTGAACAACAACCCATGTCGCCGCGCCAGCGGCTGCAGGCCTTGCTGGCGATACCCGAGCGCCAGCGTACCGACGCGCAATGGGACGAGCTGATCGAGCTCGAGATCATGCTGGCGCCGGGCAATCGCGAAGGCGCGCCGCAACCCGGTGGTCCCGGTGGTGGCGGGCGGCGCAATCCCAATGCGCCGCAAGGCGGGCACCCCAAACCTGGCGGCGCACCGCACGGCAAGAAATCCGGCAAGAAATTCCACAAGCGCCCGCCCAAGAGCAACGGCTGAGCGCCATAGGCAACGGCTGAGCGGCGTCCGACAGCTCAACCGAGGGACGAAATCGTTCAGGCCGAGCGCCGCGACCGTTTCGTCGAGATCGCGTGCGTGCCGTACTCCGGCTTTCGGCGCTATTCTGCTATGGCGCCCCGGCCGCATTTGCGCGGCACGAAGAGCGCGCGCTTCGCCTCGCGCTCAGGCAAAAGCGGTATCGAGGAACATCATCACCCCGAAACCCGCCATCAGCCCCAGCGTGGCCGGCGTCTCGTGGCCGTTGCGATGGGTCTCGGGAATGACTTCGTGCGAGACGACGAAGATCATCGCGCCGGCCGCCAGGCCGAGCCCGACCGGATAGGCGATCGCGAAACCGCTCGAAAGCCCGATGCCGAGGATCGCGCCGAGCGGTTCCATGACGCCCGAGGCCGCGGCGATCAGCGCGGCACGCAGCGCGGTGACGCCCGCCGCGCGCAGCGCGAATCCGACCGCCAGGCCTTCGGGAATGTCCTGAATGGCGATGGCGGTGGTCAGAGGCATACCGACGCTCAGATCGCCCTGTGCGAAGCTCACCCCGATGGCCATGCCTTCGGGCAGGTTGTGCAGGGTAATCGCGAACACGAACAGCCACACGCGGTTGATGCGCTCGGCCGCAGGCCCACAAGCACCGCTTGCCTCGTGCGCGTGCGGAGTGAAGCGATCCAGTCCCAGCATGAGGATGGCCCCCAAGGCGAGGCCGAATGCCACCGTCAAGGCGGCGAGCGGCGCGCTGTCGGTGATGTTCCTGGCCGCATCGAGCCCAGGCAGGATGAGCGAGAAGGCACTGGCGGCGAGCATCATGCCGGCGGCGAAGCCCAGCATGCTGTCCTCGGTTAGTTTGGAGATGTTGCGCAGCCCCAAGCCGACGAATGCGCCGAGCGCGGTCGCGGCCAATCCCGCCATGCCGCCGAGCAGACCATAGCGCAGGCGTGGATCGGCTCCGCCCGCGAACGCGTTGTAGACGCTGGAGGCCACCAGCGCCAGCACCACGACCGCGGCGATCGTCAACCCGAAAGCCGCAAAGGGATGCTGCTGCGCGTGCGCGAACCATGCCTCGCGCAACGGCAGCCGTTCGGTGTGAACTTCTTCCATCGTTTGCACCTGTGGCTAGTCTACGATTCACCACACTAGGCCGCTCGCGGACGTCGCAGTTTCTGCACGGTGCTCACCACCGCGAGCGAAGCCGCACCTGCGACGATCCCGACTACCGCGTTGCCCAGCATTTCGGCGACGATTTCGAGGGCCGCACCCAGCACTGGCATGGCGGCGACGGCGTGCACCAGACTTTCGAGCGCATGATGCAGGAGAGGAACGCCGTGCACCAGGATGCCGCCACCCACCAGGAACATCGCCGCGGTGCCGGCGATCGACAATCCCTTCATGAGCCACGGCGCTGCTAGCAGGATCGCCGCGCCGAGGCGACGGCGCGCGCGCGCCCATGCCGTCTCGCCCACGACCTGCGACAGGTGCAGGCCGGCATCGTCGAGCTTGACGATGCCGGCGACGAGCCCGTAGACACCCACCGTCATCAGGATCGCGATGCCACTCAATACCAGCACCTGCGTGAGCAGCGGTCGAGCGGCGACCGTGCCGAGGGTGATGGCGATGATCTCCGCCGAGAGGATGAAATCGGTGCGCACCGCGCCCTTGATCTTGTCCTTCTCGGCCTGCACCACGTCGAATGTCGGGTCGGACAACGCCTGCGCCAGTTGCGCATGCTGCGCGCGCTGCTCGGCCTCGTCGTGAAGAAAGCGATGGGCAAGCTTCTCGAATCCTTCGTAACAAAGGAACGCGCCGCCCACCATCAGCAGCGGCATGACGGCCCAGGGCGCGAACGCACTGATCGCGAGCGCGGCCGGCACCAGGATGGCCTTGTTGACGAACGAGCCTTTCATCACCGACCACACGACCGGCAGTTCGCGGTTGGGCTGCACGCCGGCGACCTGCTGAGCATTCAATGCCAGGTCGTCGCCGAGGACGCCGGCGGTCTTCTTGGTAGCGAGCTTGGTGAGCACGGCGACATCGTCCAGGATCGTGCTGATGTCGTCGAGCAGTGCCAGCAGGCTGGTCGCCATCGAGACTATTCCTGCATCGTGTCGAAGTTCTGCATGGTAGCTGCGGCGGCGCCTGCGGCATAGCGACGCTCCATATAATCGAGTGCGCCGCGAGCGAAGATCGCGATCATCGATTGGGAGTGCACAGCATGGCAAACACGTACCAGGATCTGCTCTACCGGAAGGCCGGTCATCGGGTGACGCTCACGCTCAACCGTCCGGAGCGCGTCAACGCACTGAACGAGCGCCTCACGCGCGAATTCGAGTCTGCCATGCTGCAAGCGGAGGACGACGACGAGGTGCGCGTGATCGTCCTCGAGGGCGCAGGCCGAGGTTTCTGCGCCGGCCACGATTACGGCCGCGAGAACTTCAAGCCGGGCGAACGCGAGACCGGTCACGACACCGAGCGGCATCGGATCGATTTCGAGAAGCGCATGCGCGCCTATATGCGCGTTTGGGAGATCCCCAAGCCGGTCATCGCCCAGGTGCATGGCGCCTGCATCGCGGCCGGCACGATTCTCGCCGGGCTGGCGGACATCGTGGTGGTGGCGCACGATGCAAAGATCGGTCCTGTCGAGGCCGCGCCCGGGATGGTCATGGGCCTCATCTGGGGCGCCTGGCTGCCGGTGGTCGGGATCCGCAAGACCAAGGATTTCGCGTTCCTCCACGGCACGATGGACGGCCGTCAAGCCGAGCAGTGCGGCTTCGCCACCCGCTCGGTGCCCGCGACGGAGCTTGCCGGTACGGTCGACCGCATGGCGGCGGAGATCGCTCGCGTCCCGCTCGAGATCCTGATGATGAAGAAGCTCGCAATCAACCGCAGCGCCAATCGGATGGGCGTGCGCGACATGATGGAAATCAATTTCGAGATGAGCCTGGCCGGTCATTTCAGCAATACGCGTGAGACGTGGGGAGCGAGAATCGAGGCCGACGGTTTCAAGCAGGTGATGGCCGAATGGAAACGCGATACCCGTTACGACCGCAATCGGGATACTTGAGCCCGGATATGCCGCCCAGCCGTGGCCCACGACGACTGGGCGCGCCGTTCGCCGTGCTCACCCGCGCCGATTGGCGGCAGCGTCCAGGCGCCACA
>JBOIEI010000424.1:0-5502 GCA_050741055.1 Burkholderiales bacterium
CGCGCGCGAACGCCGCCTGCAGTCGAAGCATCGGCGCGGCCTGCTCAAGCGCGACCGGCGCGTCTTGGAGTAGCCTTCAACCCGAGTTGACGACGACAGCAACCGCGCCGGCGACGATCAGGAGCACTACCGCCGCTCGCAGCAGACTCGCCATCGGCGCCGGCGCCGGCGCGGCATCATCGACGTACTTTCTGCCGGTGAACATGGCGCCGATCAGGTTCTCGCGCTTCACCAGCAGATAGAACAGGATCGCGATCAGGTGCAGCGCGATCAGTGCGAGCAACACGTAGAAGTTGTAGTTGTGGATCGCGGTGAGCAATTCGCTCGTCGCGCCCGAAACACGGCTGGCAAGCGGACCTTCGGTCATGACGTCGTCGTTGGCGAAAAGCCCTGTCGTGGCCTGTACCGTTATGCTGAGCAGCATCAGCACGACGCTCCAGCCACCCAACGGATTGTGGCCGAGGAAGCTCGACGAGCGGGTGCCGGCGAGACTCGTGGCGTAACGGATCACCTCCCCTGGCCCTCTGACGAAGCTGGCGAAGCGCGCATGCCGGCTGCCGACCCATCCCCAGACGATCCGAAACACGACCAGGGTGAGAATCGTGTAACCCGACCACATGTGGTAGGTCATGGCGTTGCCGCCCACCTCGCTGGTGATCCAGGAGACGACAATGAGCACGACCAGCAACCAATGCACGAGGCGCACCGGCCAATCCCAAACCGCGACGGCCTTGCGCGGCTGATTGTCCCAATCGACTCTCGCCTCGACCATCCGCACTCTCCTTTCGCGCAAACGTTGCACGCGACGCGCTCGGCTGTCGCGGCAGGCAAGTTCGGCTCTCAATTGTCGTTGACGACGCGCCCCATGGGATTGTGTGCATCGTCGCGTGGCGTCTGCAGCCGAGCAGCGACCATGTCGGTCAGCCTCACGTAGTCGGTCTTGCCGTTGCCCAGCACAGGCAGAGAGGCGACATGAACGATCTCGCGCGCCACCGCGAGATCCTGCGCTCCGAGCGAGCGGGCGGCCTGGTGCAACTTAATCCGATCGAGCGCGGCATCCGTCGTGAAGAGAACCGTCGTCTCGCCGCGCTCCGTCGCTGCCGCAATCGTTGCGGCATGCTGATGCGCCGGCGAACACTCGCGCGCCAAGCGCTCCACCAATTCCAACGCCACCATCTCGCCGGCCACCTTGGCAAAGCGCTTGAGCCGCCCGATAACGCGCACGAAACCCTGATCGTCGATTTCGACCACGTCGCCCATGCAATACCAGCCGGGGCCGAGCTCCGATGCGGGCGGCTGCAATTCGCCTGGTCGATCGGGCAGCAGATAACCGAGCATGAGATTGGGACTGCGCACGTGCAATACGCCGCCTCGAGCGATCCCCGGCACGGCCGCGAGGCGGAACTCGACGCCTGCGAGAAATGCGCCGACCGTTCCGGTGCGGTTGCGTTGCGGGGTGCCGAGCGAGATGGCAGGGCCGCATTCGGTCGCACCGTAGCCCTCGAACACGCGCAGGCCGAACCGCTCCTGGTACAGCCGTTGAACTTCCGGGTTGAGCTTTTCCCCGCCCGAGATCACATAGCGCACGGTCGCGAAATCCAGCGCGCGTGCCTGCCGCGCGTAGTGGCCCAGGAACGTGCTGGTGCCGAACAGGTAGGTGCATTTACGCGAATAAGCGATCTCGGGAATGACCCGGTAGTGCAACGGATTGGTGTACAGAAAAAGCCTCGTTCCATACACCAGGGGCATCAGCGTGCAGGCGATGAGACCGTAGGTGTGGTACATCGGCAGCGCGTTGAGGAACTTGTCGTTCTCGTTGAAGTCGATCGCGGCTGCGAGCTGCGCCATATTGGCCAGAACGCCGTCATGCGACATCCCCACGCCCTTCGGCTTGCCTTCCGAGCCGGAGGTGAACAAGACGATCCCAAGCGCATCCGGGTCGCTCGCACGCTCGATGCTACGGGGCCGCCATAGGGCCCAGCCAGCGAGCCAGAGCTTGTCGCGCCAACCGAGCTGCGAACGAAGGTCTTCGAGGTAGTGGATGCTGCAGCCGTCCAATGCGCGTAGCAGCCGCTCCAGACGCGCCATCTCGACGAAACGGCGCGAAGTCACCACGGTCTTGATGCCGGCTGCGGCGACGGAGCTGCGCACAGCGTCCGCACCGGAGCTGTAGTTGAGGATCGCGGGCACGCGGGCAGCCGCGCTCAATCCGAACAGGGTTGCGACAGCAGCCACCGTATTGGGCAGCAACACGCCCACGACCTCGCGCTCCCGCGTGCGCGGCTGCAGCAAGCGCGCGAGCGCCAAGGTCATCTTGAGCACGGTGCCGTACGATTCTTCGATCTGCCGGATGTCTTCGACGATCGGGGTCCGGCGCCCCTGCTGCTCAACCGCGTCGAGGAACGCACCGAACAAGGTACGGCGAGGTCTCGCCTCGAGCGCTGCGCGCTGCATGAGCGAGAGCAATTGAACGCCGGCCTGCTGGCGCCGCTCGCGCGCGGCCAGGCCGGGCGCCAATTCGATTCGGCCCGGTGTGCCGACGCTCAGAACCGAACCGTGGCGCAGCTTGCCGTTGGCCCCGGGAGAACCGTAGCGGATGTTGATCGGAACCACGGTTGCGCCGGTTCGAGCCGCGACGATCGCGGGCGCCTCGTAGAGCTTGCCCAGTGCGCCCGTGCGAACCGGGCCGTTCTCCGGGAAAACGACGACGTTGCGGCCCTGGTTGATCAGGCGCGCGAGCCGGCGCACGGTCAATGCTTCGCTCATTTCCGCGACCAGAACGTGCGCCCCGCGCAGCCACAGCTTGCAGGCTGGATGGCGCGCGGCGCGCGGCGCGACTACGACAACGGCATCGATCGGCAGCACCGCGGACACCAGCAGCGGAGTGATCGCGCCCGGATGATTGGCAACGATCAGCAGAGGACCCGGCGAGAGCAGTGCATCGGCCCTCCCGCCGAGAGAAGCGCCTAGCACTGCGCGCAGCAGACGCCTCGAACGCGTACCTTGCATGATCGGAGCATACCCCAACTCGCTTATCGCTCTAGCAACGGCTCGCCGCCCAGCGCACCGGCCCCGTATTCGCGGCCACCCGAGCGCATGCCGAGCATTTTGTAGGAAAACTTCCTACAACGCTTGTAAGACATCTTCTGACGCCATGTCGTCATTTCTCTTATAAACAGCCCGTTTTTTACACTTTTACTGCCCTCGAAAGGCTACCGTGAGCCCAATTGATTTTCAACAATAGAAAACCTAACAATCTGTGAGATTTGTGTTTTACGTTAGGTTGCTCTACATTTCCTACCACTACGTCGGAATGCTGCCGACATTGCCTGAAAATCGACGAAACGGGAGAAACCCACATGGACATGAATGTACCGCATCAGTTGTTGGAGGCTCGTGACAATGCCCTGGCACGGCAGCTGACGCCCGACCTGGAGTACAGGTTCTCCGAACAGTTGAGCGCGCGCTTCGACCCCAGCCAGAACGCGATGTGGTCGCGCTGGAGCCCGTCGCCGCGGCCTTGCTTCAATCCGGGCCTGCTGCGCGATATTCGAACGTACTACGACATGCTCACCCAAACGCACGGCACGGTGAGCGACGGCATCGACGAGCATCCGATCGAATACGTCGTGCTCGCCTCGGCCATGCCAGGCGTGTTCAATCTGGGCGGCGACCTGGATTTGTTCCGCGAACTGATCGACAAGCGTGACCGCGCCGGCCTTTCGGTATACGGACGCGCGTGCGTCGATGTGCTGTATCGCAACTACATCGCGCACGATCTCCCCGCCACGACCATTTCGCTGGTTCAGGGCGAATGCTTGGGCGGCGGCTTCGAAGCGGCCCTGTCGAGCGACGTTATCGTGGCCGAGCGCAGTGCCCGCTTCGGTTTTCCCGAGATCCTGTTCAATCTATTCCCCGGAATGGGAGCCTATTCCTTCCTCTATCGGCGTGTTGGCGAGAAGCGCGGAGAGGAGATACTCACCAGCGGCAGGATCTACAGCGCCGAGCAGGTGCGCGAACTGGGCGTCATCGACCTGGTTGTCGACGATGGGCAGGGCGAAGCCGAGGTCGCAGCACTCATCAAGCAGCGCTCCCGCATGCGCAATGGGCTCTATGGAATAGCAGCAGCTCGCAGGCGCGTGCAGAAGATCGACCTCGCCGAGCTGGTGGACATCGTTGAAATTTGGGTAGACTGTGCGCTCCGACTCAATACCCGGGATCTCAAACTCATGCAGCGGCTGGTTTCCCGTCAAAGCGGATTGGCGGAATCGCAGCAGGTGCACTAGGCAACGCCGCAACGCGGACCGGCCGCGCGCTGACCGGCTCGCCACGAAACATCGTTCGAGGTCGCAATGACCCAAACGCGCAAGGGAGGCGCGGACATGCGTCCGCCATTCGAATACAGCATCCAGGAAGCAGCCGAACGGCTCGGTCTGCCCATTCATACCTTGCGGCGATGGCACGAGCACGGAATCCTGATCGCGCGCCGCACCGAAGGCGGCCATCGACGCTATTCCCGCGAGCTGATCGACACGCTCGCCACCAGCAACATCTCGAGCCTGTCGCAGGGGTCGGTGTCCGACGAACTGGCCGCGGTCAAGCGCACGCTCGAGGACAAGCGGCGCGTCATACAGCTTTTGCTCGAAAGCGAGAAGCGCTACCGCGACCTGGTCGAAACGTCCCACGATCTGGTCTGGACCACCGATGCCCAGGGCCGCTTCACCTACGTCAACACCGCTACACTGGAGATCTTCGGGCTCGAGCCGTCCGCGATCATCGGGCGCTGCTTCTTCGATTTCGAGACGCGCCCCGCGCACATCGCCAATCGCCGCTTCCTCGCCAAGCTGATGCGCAACGGCGAGGTGCGCAACTACCTCACGCATCTGCAGACCATTCACGGCCAGGATCGGTGGATAGGGATCAATGCGCGCGTGACGGCATCGGATTCGGGTGCGGTGATCGGGATCCGCGGCACTGCGCGCGACGTGACCGAGGCGCAGACGGCGATGATGGAGATGGAGCGCATGGCGGCGCGCGATCATCTCACCGGGCTGCCGAATCGCACCGCGCTGCAGGCGCAGCTGCAACAATCGCTGGAATCCAACGAGCACGGCGCCGTCGTTTTTCTCGACCTGGACCATTTTCGCTACGTCAACGAAAGCTTCGGCTATCCGGCCGGCGACCAGCTGCTGATCGGCATCGCGGCGGTGCTGCGCGAAGCTCTGGAGTCGACCGGGGCGAAGATCTATCGCCTGGGGGGCGATGAGTTCGCGGTCATCGCCCGCAACAAGCTGCGCGCGCAGGCCGCCGAGCTCACCGAGAAGACGCTGGAGGCGATCCGGCAGTATCGCTGCGTGCTGCGCGCCGGACACCGCATGTGGGGCGTGAGCGCCTCGGCCGGCGTCGCGCTGTATCCGTTTCACGGCAACGACGTTCCGGGGCTGCTGTCGAATGTCGATGCCGCCATGTTCCAGGCCAAGGAAGCCGGGCGCAACCGCTACG
>JBOIEI010000425.1:0-7960 GCA_050741055.1 Burkholderiales bacterium
CCACTTCTTCCGGCGCCAGGGCGCGGTGATCATGGCCTCGGAGGTGTGCCGATCGCGAATCGAGACGAAGATGCGCATGCCATCGTGGGTCGACGATCTGCGACGGCGCAATCCCGCGCTCGCTCACGAGCTCGCCTCGCCCGAGGAACTGGTGCCGCACGTCGGTGTGGCGGATCGCGCCACGCTGAAGATTGCCGGCGAAAGAATCGAGCTCGCGCACATGGGCCACGGACACTGCCCTGGCGACCTGGTCGTCAACTTCCCCGAGCGCGGCGTCCTGTTCGCAGGCGACCTTCTATTCGCCGGCGTGCATGGACGGCTCAAGACCGCCGACATCGATTCGCTCATCGCCATGCTGGAGCGTCTGGCCGAGATTCCTTGCCAGACGGTGATCCCGGGGCACGGCATGCCAGTCAAGGGCGTCGGCAAGCAGGCGATCGATATCTACCGGGATTACCTCGTGGTGCTGCGAGCCCGCATCACCGAGCTCATCGGCAACGGCGTGACGCCGGACCGTATTGCCGCCGAACTGGAAGGCTGGAAGTACGGGAACTGGGGTCGCGCGGAGCTGTTTCCGGTGTGTGCCGAGCATGTCTACAAGGATGTCGCCTGGCACATGCGTTTCAGTCTCGACAACCCGGCTCAGATCATGACGCGCGCCTGAGGTGCGATCGTTCCGGGTGAACCGGGACGCCACACGATCTTTGCCCTCCTCCGCCCGCGCGCGAGAACCGGGTGAAAGCGTTTGTTCGTGTGGCTAATCGGCTTTCTTGATGTTCCGCCTGCGGATGACATCGGCGTACTTCTCGGTGTCCGCCCGCATGCGCGCGGCGAATGCTTCGGGCGAGGCGACATACGGCTCGACGCCGAGGCTCGCCAGCTTTTCCTTGATGTCTGGCATGAGCATGATGCGTCCGATCTCGCCGGCAAGCTTGTCGACCACCGGGCGAGGGGTGCCGGCCGGAGCGAGTATGCCTTGCCAGAAGCCGACATCGAAGTTCGCCAGGCCGCCTTCGCCGAACGTCGGCACCTGCTTGAGCGCCGGCAACCGGTGCTCCCCGGAAACCGCGAGCGCCCTCAGCCTGCCGGCATTGATGTGATGCGCCACGTTGATCGGATTGCCGAACAACGCCTCGACCTGTCCGCCGAGCAAATCCGTGACGGCCGGGTTGCCGCCTTTGTAGGCAATCGCCTGCATCTTGATGCCCACCCGCATGCTGAACAGCTCCGCAGCGAGGTGCGCGGGGCTGCCGGCCGACGAGGTCGCGTAATTGAGCTGGCCCGGGCGAGCCTTCGCCAGCGCCACGAGCTCTTTCAGGTTCTTCGCCGGCACCGACGGATGGACCACCAGCATGACTTCCACATTGGACACCGGCGTCACCGGCGCGAAATCCTTGATCGCATCGTACGACACCGGCAACAGGAGCGGACTGATGACGTGGGTCGCAGTGACGAGGATGAGGGTATACCCGTCCGCAGGCGCCTTCGCAGCGGCCGCGGCGCCGATCGTGGCGCTGCCGCCCGGACGGTGCAGCACGACGATCTGCTGGCCCCAGCTGTCGGTGAGCTTCTGCCGGATCAGGTACGCGAGTGTGCTGGTGGACCCGCCCGGCGCATACGGCAGGATGAGGGTGATCGGCTTGCTCGGATAGCTTGGCTGAGCACTCGCCGTTGCGGCAAGCGCCAGCACACCGGCCACCAGAATGCACCTCATCGCGTTCGAAACCCTCATCGCTCCTCCTTCGAACAATGCGCCATGCCGCCGAAGCGTACGGCGACGCGAGATCGCGGCGCCTCGCTCCTCCCGCGGCAAGCGCGAAAGAACCCGCCACACCATAGGCGATGTACGCCATCCACGCAACCAGCGGTGCGGACACCAGCGTTGCGGCAGACGCCAGGCAGATCCATGCGCAGTGCGCCCGTCGAAAACGCACGCGGTTGGCCGCGGTTGCGTTATGTGGACCGCCAGCGCGCAGGAACCGCCACGGCTTCATTCGAAGAGTAAGATTCGGGCAGGCGTGAACGCGCAGCGGGCTGGGAGTCGACGAATGGAAATTCGATGTCTGGGCGATGGGATCGGGGCCGAAATCACCGGATTGGACGTGAGATCGATGGACGATGCCGACTTCGCGCAACTCTACCGGGCCTGGCTCGACCACAACATCATCGCCGTGCGCGACCAGCAGCTGGCCACCGAGGACTTCCTGGGCTACAGCCGGCGCTTCGGCCGGCTGGCCGAGCATCCCTCGAAGAACACACGTCATCCCGATCATGCGGAGATCACGCTGCTGGGCGTTAACAAGTTCGGGCCCGACGGCGCGCTGAACAACAAGATCTACCGGCGCGGCGCCGAGAATTTCCACACCGACGGAAACTACGAAGAAGAACCGTTCAAGGCGACCCAGCTCTACGCCCTTGCCATTCCGAGCCGGGGCGGAGACACCTATTTCGCCAGCATGTATACCGCGTACGACATGCTGCCCGGCCGACTGAAGGAGCGTCTGGAAGGGCGCTACGGCGTCTACCTCTATGGCGGTCGCAAGCAGGAATACAACACCCTGCTCACCCAGGAGGATTTCGAGTCTCGAAAGCCGGTCCGGCACCCCATTCTCGGCATCCACCGGGAAACCGGCCGCCGGGTGCTCTACTTCGACTCGGTAAAGATCTCGCACATCGAAGGCATGGACCCGGCCGAAAGCAACGAGCTGATCGAGGAGCTCGCCGCCTGCATGACGCCGCGCGGCGCTCAATACACCCACAAGTGGCGCAAAGGCGACATCGTCATCTGGGACAACCGCTGTTCTTACCACAAGGCCGCCGGCGACTATCCTCCGGAGGAAGACAGGATCCATTGGCGCGTGTCCATAAAAGAGCCTGCGCCGGCGCATTGAAGCGCCATCAGCGCGTTACGCAAGGTTTGGAGCGCTGATAAGGCACTGCGAACCATTTGAAAACGGCGGCCGCCTGCCGCGCCGAACCTACATCCCCTCCAAGAGAGGAACATCTACTTTGTCGAAGGAGCGCGCTAGATGTCGAACAAGATCCGCCTGGGTTTCATAGGCGCCAACCCCCGCTCGCACTGGGCTTCCCAGTCGCACTTCCCGGCGCTCGCCGCGAGCCCCGATGTCGAGATGACGGCGGTCTGCACCACCCGGCCCGAAACCGCCGAGGAAGCGCGCAAGGCGTTCGGCGCGAAGTTTGCCTTCCACGACTTCCGCACGATGGTCGCCTCACCCGAGATCGACGCCGTTGCCGTATGCGTGCGCGTGCCGTCGCATTACGAGCCGACCAAAGCCGCCATCGAAGCCGGCAAGCACGTCTACACCGAATGGCCGCTCGGACGCACCACGGCCGAGGCCGAGGAGCTGGCGGCGCTCGCGCGGGCCAAGGGCGTACACACCGTGGTGGGGCTACAGTCGCGCGTGAGCCCCGTGCTGCTCTACATGAAGGAGCTGATCGCGACCGGCTACGTGGGCGAGGTGCTGTCCTGCCATGCGGTCTGCATGCGCGACGGCCCGCTCGAACGCCCCTCGAGCCGGGCCTGGCAGCGCGATGCGAGCCTCGGCGCGAACACGCTCACCATCGCCAACGGACACGTCATCGACGCGCTTCGCTTCGTCGCGGGCCACTTCACGCACGTCGCGTGCGTGCTCACGACCCAGGTTCGCCAATGGTACGAAACCGACACCAAGCAGTGGGTCGACGTGACCTCGCCCGACAACGTGCTGGTGAGCGGCAAGCTCGCAGCCGGTGCCGTGGCTTCGGTCCATGTCGCGGGCGTGCCGTGGGCCGGCATCGGATTTCGCATCGACGTCTACGGCCGCGAAGGCACGCTGGTCGTCACCGGCAACGTCTCCTCCCAGCGCGGCGAGATGCTGCGCCTGCAGGGCGCGCAGCGCAGCCACGAGCTGCGCGACCTGGCGATACCGGACCGCTTCGTATGGGTCCCGACGGAGTTTCCGCGCGGCGATCCGTTCAACGTCGGACAGATGTACACGCGCTTCGCCGAGGCGATCCGCAGCGGCGAGAACCGCCTGCCGACCTTCGACACGGCGGTCGAGCTGCATCGCTTTCTCGACACGATCAAGCAGGCGTCGGATACGGGCCGGACGCTGCCGGTAACGTAACCGTACCACCCCGTCCGTGGGAATTTGCGCGTCCCGCTTCTTCTTGCCGTTTTCCGCGCTATGATCGGCGGCCATGCTGAAGCCGCTTGTCGCTGCCGTCTGCCTTTGTGGGGTGGCGGCTTGCGCGAACCATGGCACGGTGCCGCGCAAGCACGTGCCCGGTTTTTCGACCGCGCAGCTTGCGAAGACCGACATCGATCGGGTCGCGGAAGCGCATCAGCGCGAGGTGTTCGGCAACCTGCGGCTGCTCGCCGAAAAGCTCTATCGGCGCAACCCACGCGAGCTCGCGAAGAGCAACCGCACCCTCGCAGCGGGACTCGGCCGCATCTTCGACGAGCGGCACGCCTGGGATTTTTCCGAGCTGCAGGGCAGGCGCGGCACGCAGGCGATTCATCTCGCATTCGACGAGGGCTACCGCGGCGACCGGGTGCTCGCCTTCGTCGCGGGTCTGGGCAGCATGATCCAGACCGCATTCCAGGACAAGACCGAGTTCTTCGTACTGGACGACCTCGATCCGCAAAGCCTCTACAACGCCGCACGCAACATCGAGATCGCCGTGTGGAAGCTTTCCAACGATCGCACCGGCAAGGGGGCGCTGTTCCTGCTCTCCAACGAGGCCGCCGGGCCGGTGGCGAACCTGAGCTTCGAGCGCGAGTTCGGCAAGATGATCGGCAGCCTCGACGTGCTGTCGAAGATCGTCGCCGACAAGACCGACCGCACGGTCGTCAAGATGATCCAGAGCGTCGCCACCGCGGTATTCCTGCCGATCAAGTAAGCGGATGGGCAGCAGAAGGCGACCCGGCGCCAGTTTGGCGCCCACGTCGCTTCAGAAATGCGCCTGCCCGCCGTTAACGCGGGGATGAAAGGCTTCTTTCTATTCGCATTGCTCGCCGGCGGAGCATGGTTCTACTTCTCGCAGCCGGCAGCCCCGGTCGTGCAGGCCGCCCCGCCGCCGGTGGCCTTGCAGCCGGTCTCGGAGACCGAAGCGCCGGCGCAGCGTAACGCAGCCGTCGCGGCGGCTTTCGAAGTCAACGGCTACGAAGTGCGGACCTTGCAGGCGTTCGCGATCAAGGCGCGCGCGCTCTCGGTCGAACATTACCGCACGGGCCGGGAGGCCGATCTGTCGCCGACCGACATCGCGTTCGGCTGGGGACGGATGGCCGATCCGGCGATCTACGAGCAGCTCTCGATTTCGCAAAGCGGCCGCTGGTACCACTGGCGCTACAGCGGCAAGCCGCCGTTGCCCGTGCGCGAGATCGAGACGTCCAGCGCCAACATGCATCTCATCCCGGCGAGCCGCGAGGTCGCACGCGCCTTGACCGGCGTGAACAAGGGACAGATGGTCTCGCTTCGAGGCTATCTGGTCGAAGTCCGGGCGCGAGACGGCTGGATGTGGCGCAGCTCGCTCACCCGCGAGGACACGGGCAACGGCAGCTGCGAGCTGGTGTTCGTCCAGGCGCTCGATCTGCACTGACCCCCGGCTCGTGCCGGGCGCGTATCCTATCGACGGTCCGGAAAGTGGCTGACAAGCCCGCTTTCTGCACTTCGCCCCTCCCTTTGGATGCCGCGGTGCGCACGGTCGTGTTCAGAAGACTTCCCTACATCATCTTGCTGCTCCACCCCTATGTAGGCTGGCGACTGCTTCCAGACCTGTTTGCTTCGAATCCGATCGCATGCGCTGTGGCGGCCTCGTGGCTGATCGCCTCCGTTGTGGCGACACCGCTGTGGCCGCTGGCGCGGCGCATCGAGCGCCAGCCACTCAGGGATCGCCTGATATTCGCCAGTATGATCGCCATTGGCGCCTTCTCCTCGCTCCTCGCGCTCACCATTGCACGGGACATCGCGCTTGGCGTGAGCGGGGCGATGGGTGCCGGCGCCGCGACCGCGGCGTTGCGCTACCCGGGCGCCCTGGTCGTCCTGATACTGGCCGCGATCGCGACGCTGCTGGGATACGCCAACGCCCGCATGCGCGCCCGGATCCGGCGCGTCGATGTTCCGATCGCCGGCCTGCCGGCTGCGCTCAACGGCTTCAGCATCGTCCAGATCACCGATCTGCACGTCGGCGCATCGATCAAGCGCCGCTTCCTGGAACGGGTCGTGGATGCCGCCAACCGGCTCGGAGCGGACATGATCGCCATCACGGGCGACCTCGCGGATGGAAGCGTGCGCGAGCTGGCCCCGCACACGGAGCCGCTATCGAAACTCAGCGCCC
Organism: Burkholderiales bacterium; assembly: GCA_050741055.1. GTDB lineage: Bacteria > Pseudomonadota > Gammaproteobacteria > Burkholderiales > WYBJ01 > WYBJ01. Next base: position 6,340 of record JBOIEI010000425.1, read on the forward strand.
GGCACGGGATTTTCTTCGTCACCGGCAATCACGAGTACTACTCGGGCGTGCACGACTGGGTGAACGAAATGCGCCGCCTGGGGCTCGCCGTACTTTTGAACGAGCACATCGTGCTCGTCCACGACGGTGCGTCGGTGGTCGTAGCCGGTGTCACCGATTACAGCGCCGGCTACTTCGTTCCCTCGCACCGCAGCGATCCAGCCGCGGCCCTGGCGGGCGCACCGACCGATGCGGGCGTAAGGGTGCTGCTCGCGCACCAGCCGCGATCGGCCTTCGCCGCAGCGCCAGCGGGGTTCCATCTGCAGCTCTCCGGCCACACGCACGGTGGACAGATCTTTCCGTGGAAGTATCTCGTGCGCCTTCAGCAGCCCTTCACCGCGGGTCTGCATCGCGTAGGATCGCTTTGGGTCTACGTCAGCCGCGGCACCGGCTATTGGGGACCGCCGAAGCGCTTGGGCGCGCCTTCGGAGATCACCTATTTGCGCCTGGTGCGAGCATGATCGGCGCGCGCAAAATGTCGTAGCAGCGTTCGCGCCGCGTGCCGCCCGAGCGGCGAGGCGAACGGCCATCGCGCCGTGCCGCCTCGCCAGAGGTTCATGCTACAAGAATGCTTCGAACGCTAGCACCCACCCACGCACTTGCCCGCACTGTCGAACTCCATCAGCTTGCCGCTGAGCGGAATATGCACCGGCACGGTAACGGCCTTCTGGAACGTTTCGGTCTTGGTTCCCGGCAGCACCTTGCCGTCCTTGGTGGCGGTTTCGTTCGCATGCGACGCGATGACCGAGGCCGGCTTCACCAGCTCGTTGATGACGTAGGCCGCTTCCACCGGCCCCGTCGTGAAGCCGTCGCCGATGTTCATCACGGCGAGTCTTGCGTTGTAATGGCCACGCACGACCGTGTCCTGCTCGGCGGTGATGCCCGTATCGCCGGAGAGATAGACCACGAGCCCGTTGCTGAACGTCAGTACGTAACCAGTGGCCTGGCCGACATAGCCGGCGATCCCGGCTTCCTTCATGGCCTTGCCCAGCTCGCCGCCGATATAGGCCGGATCGAGGCCGTTGCTGTGCACGGCGGGCACGGTTGCGATCTTCACGCCGCCAACGGTCACACTGCCGCCGAAGCGCGCAAGCATCGAATCCCTCGGATTGCCGCCATTGGCCTTCAGCTTGTTGGCGAAGAACGGCGGCATCTCACTGCCCGTCACGATTTTCGCCTTCTTGGCCAAGGCGATGTTCACCGTGTTCGAATTCGGCAGCGCCGACACCGAGACGTCGGGCTTGTCGCAGCTGCCCGAGTCCGGGGCTTTGTTGTGAGCGTTGCCGACGTGATCGCCATGCATGTGGGTGACGAGGATGACGTCGATCTTGCCCAAGCGAGGATCGTTCGCTCCCGCCACGGTACGACCGGGGTCGTACAGAACGCGCGTGCCCTTGGGATCCTCGAAAATCAGGGCTCGGTCCTGCCGGCAAAATTCTCCCTCCTGGCCGCCGAGCGGGGTCACTTTCACATTGGCCGCCCCGGCTGACTGCGCGATCGACGCGGCGATGCAGCCTGCGGCTGCCGTCCAAACGATCCCGTTCTCTCGCATGCGCCTCCTCCATGTGACATCGTCCGGAAC
>JBOIEI010000426.1:0-7523 GCA_050741055.1 Burkholderiales bacterium
GCCCCGTCCACAGCGTGGGCAATCAGATCATCGAGGCCATCCTGCTGCACCAGGAGATCGGCCGCCGCGAGGCGCGCGACCGGGCGATCGAGATGCTACGGCGGGTCGGCGTCTCGTCACCCGATCAGCGGATCGACCAGCTGGCCAACCAGCTGAGCGGCGGCCTGCGCCAGCGAGCCATGATCGCGATGGCGCTGGCGTGCCATCCCTCGCTGCTGATCGCCGACGAGCCCACGACGGCGCTCGACGTCACGATCCAGGCGCAAGTACTCGATTTGCTGCGAGAGCTGCAGCGCACGCGCGGCATGTCGATGCTGCTCATCACGCACGATCTGGGCGTGGTCGCGGGGACGGCGGATCGCGTCGGCGTGATGTATGCCGGGCAGATCGTGGAGACGGCGCCGAGCGAGGCGTTCTTCGCCGATCCGCAGCACCCGTATTCGCGCAAGCTGTTCGCGTCCCTGCCGACGCGCCACAAACGCCGCGAGATGCTTTCCGTAATCGGGGGAAGCGTGCCATCGCTGGCGCAGGAATTCTTCGGCTGCCGGTTCGCCGACCGGTGCGATTGCGTGCAGCCGCCTTGCCGGGCGATCGCGCCCGCACTCGCGCCGAGTGGGTCTGCCCGGTCGGTGCGCTGCCATCTGTACACCGAGGTACTCGGCAATCGAGGCCTTCCGGCGCTGGAGCAAGAAAACGCGGGCCGGTCGCCTTCGAATGTTGCCGGCGAGAGCCCCGCCGAAGCTCGCGAAGCAGGTGAACCGCTGCTCGCGGTGACCGATTTACGGGTCCATTTTCCGATCCACAAGGGGCTGCTGCGCCGCGTGGCGGGCTATGTCCGCGCCGTCGATGGCGTATCGCTCAGCATCCCGGCCGAGCGAACGCTTGCGCTGGTGGGCGAATCGGGCTGCGGCAAGACCACGGTGGGGAAGGGCGTGCTGCAGCTGCTGCGTGCCACCGGGGGCGAGGTATTCTTCGACGGCATCGACCTGTCGCAATTGACTTCCGGTGCGCTGCGCTTGCACAGGCGCGATTTCCAGATCGTGTTTCAGGATCCGTATTCGTCGCTAAATCCCCGCATGCGAGTGGCCGAGATCATCGACGAGGGCATGGCGTCGCTGGGTGTCGGCGGGAAGGCGGAGGTAAGGGCGCGGCGCATCGACGCGTTGCTCGCCGAGGTGGGGCTGGATCCCGCCTCGAGGGCGCGATATCCGCACGAATTCTCGGGCGGGCAACGACAGCGCATCGCCATCGCTCGAGCGTTGGCGGTGGAACCGCGGCTGATCGTCTGCGATGAGCCGACCAGCGCTCTGGACGTGTCGGTGCAGGCCCAGATTCTGAATCTTCTGCTCGAGCTGCAGCGTCGGCGTGGGCTGTCGTACCTGTTCATCACGCACAACATGGGTGTCGTGGAGTTTCTCGCCCATGAGGTTGCGGTGATGTATCTCGGACGGGTCGTGGAGCACGGGCGCGTGGAGGAGGTTTTTTCCGCCCCCAAGCATCCGTATACACGGGCGCTGCTCGCGGCAGTCCCGGTCGCGGATCCGAGCGTGCATAAGCAACCCGTGCGCATCGGCGGCGACCTGCCCTCGGCCGTATCGCCGCCGCCGGGTTGCCATTTCAGTCCACGCTGCCCCAAGGTGCACGAGCCGTGCCGCGTCGGCTACCCCGCCGAGCGGGCGCTGAGCGATACGCACTGGGTACGCTGTTACCTCTACGAAGGCTCCTCCGGGCCGAAGCGGCGTGAGGACGAGGTGTCGCAGTAAGGCGGGGGTCAGTCCGGCGGATCGGTCCGACGGTTCAGTCCGACGGTTCAGTCCTTCTGCGCGGCGTACGCGACGCGCGTGCGATCCTTGGCGTCTTTCGCGACTCGCTGGCTGCCCTTGCTGGCGGCGCGACCGCGAGCGACCGGGCCGTTGCTGCGCGCGGTCGGTTTGGTCGTGTTGGAGACCGCGCGTTTGGCTGCCGGGGTTTTCTTGCTGGCCGCGGCAACCTGTCTGCCCGAGACGCTAAGATCGAGCGACTGACCCGCCCGGATTTTGCCGTTGCGAATGCCGTTCATAGCCGCCAGTTGCGCGACGCTCAGCCGATAGTGGCGAGCAATTCCTGCCAGGGTCTCGCCCGCCTTGACGACATGCTTGGCTGCCTGGGCGGCTACTGCTGCGGGGCCGGCCACTGACGCCACGACAGGCGCCGCGAACCCGGCGGCCGAGATGTCGCCGTCGGCCTGATCGCCAGCCGCGGGAACCAGGATCGTCAGCCCGACGAGGTTGCGTAGCCGGGCCGGAATGCTGTTGATCTGCTTGAGTTTCGACAGCGCGATGCCGAAGCGCTGTGCGATGCGCTCGATCCGATCTCCCTTTTGGATGGTATAGGACTGCCAGGAGGTGAGCGATTCGCCGTGCGTTTGCAGGTTTGTCTGAAAGACGTCGGCCCTGTCGACCGGCAACAGAATGGGCTGACTTGCATCGGCACGGATCACCGGCCGGTTGTGCGAGGGATTGAGCGCCTGGAACTCTTCCACCGGCGTGTCGGCAAGCTTGGCGGCGAGCTGCACATCGATGTGCCGGTCGGTGGTCACGACAGCAAAGTAGGGCCGATTCTGCACCTCGGCGAGCGTCAAGCCATAGCTTTCCGGCCGCGTGACGATGTTTTTCACCGCCATGAGCTTCGGGATGTAATTGCGCGTTTCGGCGGGCATGTCGAGGCTCAGGTAGTCGGCCTTGAGCCCACGGGATTCGTTGCGCTGAACCGCGCGAGCGACGGCGCCCTCGCCCCAGTTATAGGAAGCGAGCGCGAGCTCCCACGAGCCGAACATCTCGTAGAGTTTCTCCAGATAGTCGAGCGCCGCCCGCGTGGCCGCCAGCACGTCGCGGCGCTCGTCCTGCCACCAGTTCTGCTTCAGGCCGTAAATCTTGCCGGTGGACGGAATGAATTGCCATATGCCAGAGGCGTGGGAGGTCGAATATGCGTTTGGGTTATAGGCGCTTTCGATCATCGGCAGCAGCGCGATCTCGGCTGGCAGGCCGCGCTTTTCGACTTCCTCGACGATGTAGTAGAGATAGCGCTCGGCCCGGGCCACCATGCGGGCCACATAGTCCGGCCGGCTCGCGTACCAGTTCTCCCAGTCCTTGACCAACGGGGAGTCGAGCTCCTGCAGGGCGTAGGAAGCCCGGAGGCGATCCCACAGGCTCGTATCAGCCGAGGCCGCGTTGGCTCCCGCGCTGAAGGGAATGTCGCCCAGCGTCAGGCCCGCAGGTCCGGCATCGTCGGCCTGCTCGTGCGGCAGGTGTGGGCGCGGCAACAGCAAGGCGGGCTGGGTCGGCACGGGCGAGGCGAGCGTCAAGGCTCCAACGTCGATGATCTCGACCTCGACGGCAGGCTCATCGAACGCAAATGCCTGAGTTGAAACTGCGCTCACGCCGTACGTCAGCATGAGTAGCGCGACTGCGCGCATGGCCTTGAAATCTGGCATGCCACCCCCGGAGAGCGTGTCCCAGCGCGATGTTAGACAAAGATACGCGTCGGGTCAATGGCTTATGGTTGTATTTTAGAGTGCCGCATGAGGACTGTGCGTCGGGTGCTACCTCCCTGCGCGTCGATTGCCGCGACGCTCGATCGGCCACCCGCCACTCGCAACGCGCATGGCCCTCGAGGGGAACACACGCACGGCAAATTTCGACAATAATAGGCCCGTCATGTGCAGGCTCGATCGAGAACCAAGCGGACGAAATCGCTTTGTTCGACGTTTTGGCTCGGCGCCGGCAAAACGCCGATTCGCGTATTTGGCGTGTGTACCGGACTCCTGGCCGGCGGGCGGTGCCTCGCAACCTTCCCTGTAATGGACGCCTATGGCAACAGTGCAACATCCCCAGGTGACTGCCGAGGCGCTCGCGACTTGGTTCGATACCGCTTTGGGTCAGTATGTTCTCGAGCGCGAACGCGAGTATTACGACCGCGTGGTCGCCGACATCTTCGGCTACAACGCGCTGCAATACGGCTCGGCGCAAATCGACCTGCTGCGGACCTCGCGCATCCCATCGCATTGGTGTATCGGCTCCGCCGGTCCGATTGCGCTCAAGGCCGACTTTCGCGATCTGCCCATCGCCGCCAACAGTATCGATCTGGTCGTCTTGCCGCACGTGCTGGAATTCACCGACGACCCGCATCAGATTCTGCGCGAAGTCGTGCGCGTGCTGGTTCCGGAAGGGCAGGTCGTCATTTCCGGCTTCAATCCTTGGAGCCTGCTCGGTTTGAAACGCATTGTGCCGAGCGCGTATGCGCAGACTCCATGGAATGGGCGTTTCATCAATCTGCCGCGGCTCAAGGACTGGTTGTCGCTGTTGTCGTTCGACGTTATCGGCGGGTGTATGCACGGCTATGTTCCGCCGTTCTCGCAGGAACAGTGGCTGCGCCGCTTCCACTTCCTCGATTCGGCCGGCGACCGCTGGTGGCCGTTCGCCGGCGGAATCTACCTGCTGCAGGCCGTCAAGCGCGTGCGCGGCATGCGCGTCATCACGCCGAGCTGGCGTCCGGCGATCGCAACGAGCGGCAACGTCGTGGCGCTGCGGCGCGTGCGCGGGCGCGCCATGGCGGCCCGGGAGTCGACGCAGAAGCGATGAGCGCCGAGGCGATCGATGTGTACGCCGACGGCGCATGCAAAGGCAATCCGGGTCCCGGCGGTTGGGGCGTGCGGCTCGAGTGGGGCGCTCACAGCAAGGAGCTGTACGGCGGCGAGTCTCTGACGACCAACAACCGCATGGAGCTCACCGCGGTCATTCGCGCCCTCGAAGCGCTCAAGCGGCCCTCGGTCGTGCGCATCCATACCGATTCGCAATACGTGCAAAAAGGCATCACCGCGTGGATCGGCAATTGGAAACGGCGTGGCTGGCGCACGGTGGAAAAGACGCCCGTCAAGAACGAAGACCTGTGGCGGCGCCTGGACGAACTGGCGGCGCTTCATCGCGTGGAATGGATCTGGGTCAAGGGCCATGCCGGCCACGTGGGCAACGAACGTGCCGACCGGCTTGCGAATATGGGGATCACGGGCTCGCATCTCGATGCCGAGCGTGATGTTTCAGGGATTGGCTGATAGACTCGCGCCCATTCGCATGCGGGGAGCGCAGCGTTGCGATGACGCGTCAGATCGTGCTTGACACCGAGACCACGGGTCTCGAACCGGAACTGGGCCATCGCGTGATCGAGCTCGGCGCGGTGGAGCTGCTGAACCGCCGCGCGACCGGAAATCATTTCCACTACTACGTTAACCCGGAGCGGTCGAGCGACGAAGCGGCGTTGCAGGTGCACGGCATCTCGGACGAGTTCCTGCTCGACAAGCCGAAGTTCCGCGAGGTCGCGGCCCAGTTCCTGGACTACATCAGCGGCGCGGAGCTCATCATCCATAACGCCGCCTTCGATGTCGCCTTCCTGAATGCGGAGCTCGCGCGCACCGGATTGCCGCCGATCTGCGAATCCTGTCCCTCGGTGATCGACAGCTGGCAGCTCGCACGCGATTTGCACCCGGGGAAGAAGAACGGGCTCGACGCGTTATGCGATCGATACGGAATCGACAACTCGACGCGCACGTTGCACGGAGCGCTGCTGGACGCGCAATTGCTGGCCGAAGTTTATCTCGCGATGACGCGCGGCCAGGAGAGCCTGTTGATCGGGCTCGGCGACGAAACGCCAGCCCACCTCGATGTCGACGTCATCGAGCACTACACGCTCACGGTTCTGGTCGCAAGCGCCGAGGAACTGACTGCACATGAACAATATCTGGTCGATCTGGACAAGGCGTGTCGAGGCGCGTGCGTGTGGAATCGATGCGGGGCGGTGGAGCTGAGTGCTTGAGAAAAGTCTGATCAGGCCCTCAGCTCCGGCGTCCATCGAGGAGCTCCGCGCATACCGAATCGATGAGCCAGCGCGAGATGCTGATGCGATCGGGGACGTTCGGCAGCTCGGCAGGGTCGAACCAGCGCGCCTCCTCGATCTCCACCCCGTCCGGCCGGAGCTCGCCCCCCGCGTACTCGGCCGTGAACGCGATCATGAGCGAGTTCGGAAACGGCCACGACTGGCTGCCGAAGTAGCGAATATTCTTCACCTCCACGCCGACCTCTTCACGGGTTTCCCGAGCGACCGTCTGCTCCAGTGACTCCCCCGCCTCGACAAACCCCGCCAAGGCGCTGAAGCGGTTGGTCGCGAAGGCGGGCTTGCGGGCAAGCAAGATCTGGCTGCCGTTGGTGATCAATACCATGATCGCGGGATTGATCCGCGGATAGACGCTGAGCCGACAGCCCGGACACGTCCGCGCTCGCTCGTCGGCCCGGGGTATTGTCGGTGTGCCGCATCGGCCGCAAAACTGGTGAGTGCGGTCCCACTCGATGAGCTGCGAGGCCCGGCTCGCAACTCCGACCAGGACCTCGTCGAAGCGGCCGAACAGCGCCCGCAAGCCCTCCCATGCCATTCCCTCGGGCGTATGCGGCGTCGCGATCTCGGCTGCGTAGGCGGGTTCGCCGTACAGAGTGCCGAGAAACTGGATGCGACCGGGTTCCAGACCGAGCTCGGCGAGATGCGTGCACGCCGGCACGAGTAGTTGTTCGCCGGAGACCGCCACCAGCATCCTGCCCTCGTGGAATACGAACCATCGGGCGGGACGGCCACTGCAATCACTGCTGATGGCCGGAGCGAAACTCGTACTGTACGAAGCATTCATTGCGATTCCTTGGCGATGGGCGCTTGTCGTTATGCATGGTGCCGCTCGCATCTTCTTTCAATCGGGATTGTACCGTCTTCATGAGACGCGCCGACCCGGGGGGCGATCAAGCCGCGCAGCGGCTCCGAGGATACATATCGAAAATTACGCCGGCATCGAGGACGTGAGTGTTGCGGTGATGTTCATCGAGAGGGATCTCGATCGTTCGCGTATCGGCGTGCGGTGTAGTCGATGGGCTATCTCCATTGAAATGGCATCTGCATAAGTGCCCGTTCCTTCGACTGCCTTGTCGCAACCAAGCGACATTCCAGCCGACGCTTAACCCCCGTGCATGTGAATTGCAACAAGTCATAAGGCGCCCGGGGAGGCAACAGCCATGCCCGGGAGTCGAAAAACCTTTAACGGCGGAATGTGAACCACGTCTCAACGTTTCGCAAAACCGTGGTCTATGTTTTCCGTTCCACTGACGACGTAAAAGGAGCCAGGATATGAGAAGAACGTCCAAGAAATGGTTGGCGGCGGGGTCAGTACTGCTCGCTGCCGCCACGAGCCAAGCGCTCGCCGTCAATATCGGAGGCCTCGAGATTCCTCTGGGCACAACGTTCACCGCCGGGCAAATCTATACCAATGTGCCATCGAGCGTTGGGGGCGAGCTGACTGGGTACGGGAAGATCGATTCGGTGAACTCGTTTGCTACCGGCGATCTTTGCGGCGGTTGCGAGCTCACGTATGTATTCGACGGTTACACAGTGAATTCTATTGACATTGTGGACGGTTCTGTGACTTTCGGTGGCGGGTCCGTACGTGTCTATAT
>JBOIEI010000427.1:0-11075 GCA_050741055.1 Burkholderiales bacterium
GCGCTCGATCCCTATACCACGCACGGGCACGACGGCGTGCTCGATCGAGCCGGTCACGTGCTCAACGACGAGACCGTGGCGGTCCTGGAAAAGCAGGCGATCGTCTGCGCGGCGGCCGGGGTGGACGTCGTGGCGCCCTCCGACATGATGGACGGCCGCATCGGGGCGATCCGCGACGCCCTCGACCGGCAGCAGTTCGTGCATACGCGGATCCTCGCCTATTCGGCGAAGTACGCCTCGGGGTTCTACGGGCCGTTTCGCGACGCCGTCGGCTCGGCGAAGCAGCTCGGCCGCAGCAACAAGTACACCTACCAGATGGACCCGGCGAACAGCGACGAAGCACTGTGGGAAGTCGGCCTCGATCTCCAGGAAGGCGCCGACATGGTGATGGTGAAGCCGGGATTGCCCTATCTCGACATCGTGCGGCGGGTGAAGGAGGAATTTCGCGTGCCGACCTTCGTCTACCAGGTGAGCGGCGAATACGCGATGCTGAAGGCCGCCGGCCAGAACGGCTGGATCGATGAACGCAAGTGCATTCTCGAATCGCTGCTGGCGATGAAGCGCGCGGGCGCCGACGGCATCCTCACTTACTTCGCGCTGCAGGCTGCGCAGTGGTTACGCGAAGAGGCCTAACCAACACCACTGTGGGCGTTGGACTAACCCGGTGACGGGTGTGCTAACCGGCGCAGGCGATGAGCTCCTCGACCGTGGCGATCGGTGCGCGCTCGAGCGTCCTTCCCGCCGGGTTGGTCCGGATGGTATGGCGCAGGTCACGCACATCGAATACCGTCAACCGGACCTCGATCGCCTCGTGCTCGAAGCTGAAGCTGGGCACGATCCGCTCGTCGTTGTTCAGGTACACCCGCGCCTGGGAGGCGCGATAGCGCACACCCTCGTTCAAGAGAAAAATCTCGACTTCCTTGGCGCTCTCGGCAAAGAGCTGCAGATCGATGTCGGAGTGCCGGCCCGCGACGCCCGACAGCACCGAACCGGTCAGGTGGGGGTTGAAGCGGGTCAGCATCCGCATGACAGTAAGCGCCTGCTCGCGTAATTGCAGCAGCAGCGGTGGATGTTCCTGCGGCTGATAGAGGGCGCGATAAGCGGCGAGCGCCTGCTCGATCTCCTGATTGTCCGGCATGGCCTTCGCGTCGCGCGCCCCGGCTTGGCGGGCAGCCTTGCGCTTGGCGTAGCCGAAGTCGTCGACACCGTCTTCGGCCATGATGCGCGCCGCGAGATGGGCGATGCGTTCGCGCAGATGGCCGTTCCTGCCTGATCCCTCTCTCGCCACGCTCGTCCTCAAAAAAGCTGGTTTCGAACCTCGTCGAGCGGCCGCTCGGCACTCAGCGGCGGCTCCAGCAGCTGCTCAGGCGGCAGCGACTCCTGGTAGAAGTATTCGTTCACCCCGCCGATCTCCAATCGCAGCCCAGTCAGGGGATCGATGTGCGCCGACATGATCCCTGGAGGCGGTGTAAGCGCCTGCTCCGGCACATCCTTTAGCACGTCGCCCATATAGGACATCCACATCGGCAGGGCCGCACGGCTTCCAGTTTCATTGCGTCCGAGCGAGCGCGGATTATCGAAACCAATCCAGGCCACCGCGACCAATCCGGCCTGATAGCCCGCGAACCAGGCATCGACGAAATCGTTGGTGGTGCCGGTCTTGCCGGCGAGATCCGAGCGGCCCAATTGCATGGCGCGGCCGGCCGTACCGGAGCGCACGACCTCTTGCAACAGGCTCGACATCAGGAAGGCATTGCGTGCATCGACGACGCGATCGGCGCCCTCACCGGCGCGGCGCGGTTGTGCCTTCGCCAGCACCCTGCCGCGGGCGTCCTCGATGCGCTCGATGAAGTACGGCATGACGCGGAAGCCGCCGTTGGCGAATACCGAGTAGCCGACGACCATCTGCATCGGCGTGACGTTGCCCGCGCCCAGCGCCATCGTGAGATAGGCCGGGTGCAGCTTCGGGTCGAAACCGAAGCGAGCGATGTAGTCCTGCGCGTATTGCGGCGTGATGTCCTGCAGGATGCGCACCGACACCAGGTTCTTGGACTTTGCGAGCGCGGTGCGAAGTCGCATCGGACCATCGAACGTGCCGTCGTAGTTGTGCGGCTCCCACGCCTCCGACCCGGTTTGCTGGGCCTCGAAGCGCAGCGGCGCATCGTTGATGATGGTGGCCGGGGTGAAGCCCTTCTCGAGCGCAGCCGAGTAGATGAACGGCTTGAAGCTCGACCCCGGCTGGCGCAATGCCTGGGTGGCATGGTTGTATTTGTTGTGCTTGAAATCGAACCCGCCCACCAGCGCGCGGATGGCGCCGTCACGGGGATCGATCGAAACCAGACTCGCTTCCACCTGCGGCAGCTGCACGATGGCCCAGTTGCCCTTGGCGTCCTGGCGCACTCGCACGATTGCTCCCCGCCGAATGCGCTGGTTAGCGCTCGCTTTCTCTGACAGGGCCGAAAGCGCGAATTTGAGCCCGTCGCCACGGACAGTCACGCGATCACCGCGGCGGACCACCGCACGCACTTGGCGAGGACTCGCCTCGACCACCACCGCGGCCAGCAGGTCATCGCTGTCCGTAAAATCCTGCAGCATGTCTTCCGCCACGTCGTCGCTCGCGCCCGCCGGCAGGTCGACGAATGCTTCCGGACCGCGGTAGCCATGACGCCGATCGTAGGCCAACACGCCGGTGCGAACCGCCTCGTAGGCCGCGCGCTGATGCTGGCTGTCGAGGGTGGTGTAGACCCGATAACCGCGGTGGTAGGCCTCTTCCTGGTAACGGTCGTACATCGCCTGGCGAATCATCTCGGCGAAATGGTCCGCGTGCAGCGCATACTCCCGCAGCACCCCCGTGATGGCGAGTTGCTTGTTCAATGCTGCCTGGTACTGGGCCTCGGTGATGTCGCCCAGGTCGCGCATTCGCCCCAGCACGTAATGCTGGCGGGCGGTGGCGCGTTTCAAGTTCGCCACCGGGTTGAAACGCGACGGCGCCTTGGGCAGTCCGGCCAGCATGGCCATTTCCGCGATGTTCAGGTCCTCGAGAGATTTGCCGAAGTAGATCCGGGCAGCAGCAGCGAAGCCGTGCGCGCGCTGGCCGAGGAAAATCTGGTTGATGTACAGCTGCAGGATCTGGTTCTTGTTGAGGCTGTGCTCGATCTTGAAAGCGAGCAGCATCTCATTGAATTTACGACTGAAGGTCTTTTCTCTCGAGAGGAAGAAATTGCGCGCGACCTGCATCGTGATGGTGCTCGCGCCCTGCTTCACCCCGCCGGAGGTGAAGTTCGACCACGCCGCCCGGGCCACGCCGACATAGTCGACGCCGCCATGCATGTAGAAGCGCTCGTCCTCGGCCGCCACGATTGCCCGCTTCATCATTTCGGGCACGTCTTCGATGCGCACCAGCGCGCGCCGTTCCTCCCCGAACTCCCCGATCAGCACGCCGTCGGCCGTAAACACCTGCAGCGGGATCTTGGGCCGATAGTCGGTCAGGACTTCCAGCGACGGCAACGTGGGATAGACCAGGATGACCGCGAAGGTCAGCAGTAGCGCGGCCGCTACGGGTACGGCGAGAAAAACGAACAGGATGGTCAGCGCGCGGCGCATGTGAGAGCTAGATCCTTGAATGACGGACAGATGCGTGAGACGCTATGCGAGCGCAAAAGTGCAACCGGCGGACAGGCACATACAGCTTGTTGCGAAAAGCCGACACGATTATAAGCGGCCGGAAACCCCCGGTTTTATTGCTTTACTCTCAAATCGGTTGTTGCTAGGATTTCATGTAAATTATACGTAAAGTGGCTAACTTGCCAATGCTCAAGGGAAAATCGGGTTTCGACCTGAGCTTTCTGGGGGGACTCTTCAAGGTGAAGACACCTCCGGTAATCGGGTGCGACATCAGCTCGTCCTCGGTCAAGCTGGTCGAGATCGCCGATGCGGGCAAGAACGTCCTGCGCATCGAGCGCTACGCAATCGAACCGCTGCCGCGCGACTCGGTGGTCGACGGCAACATCCAGAACCTCGACGCGGTGGCCGATTCGCTCAAACGGGGCTACAAGCGCGCTGGTTTCGGAATCAAGAATCTCGCCATGGCACTGCCCACCTCGGCCGTGATCACCAAGAAGATCATCGTGCCCGCGGGCCAGCAAGACGACGAGTTGGAGCTCACGGTCGAAACGGAAGCGAACCAGTACATCCCTTTCTCGCTCGATGAAGTCAACCTCGACTTCCAGGTGCTGGGCCCCGCAGCCAACAGTCCCGACGATGTCGAAGTGCTGATCGCGGCCTCGCGCAAGGAAAAGGTCGAGGATCGACAGGCGGTCGCCGAGGCCGCGGGCCTGGGCCTGAAGACGGTGGTGATGGACGTCGAGTCGTACGCGACCCAGACCGCGTTCGAGCTGATCGAGCGCAGCTTTCCGCAGCAGGGCAAGGACCAGAACGTCGCCGTGTTCGACGTCGGCTCCAACCTCATGACCTTGAGCGTGATGCGCAACGGCCAGTCGGTCTATGCGCGCGAGCAGCCGTTCGGCGGCAATCAGCTCACGCTGGACATCCAGCGGGTGTTCGGGCTCACACCCGAAGAAGCGGAGGCGGCCAAGCGCACCACCGGGCAATTGCCCGAGAACTACGAATCCGAGGTGCTCACCCCGTTCATCGACACCCTGAGCCTCGAAGTCGCGCGCTCACTGCAATTCTTCTTCGCCTCCACCCAGTTCAACCAGATGCACCATATCGTGCTCGCCGGCGGTTGCGCCTCGATCCCCGGAATCGATGAGGCGGTGGCCAAGCGCACGCAAGTGAATACGCTCGTGGCGAACCCGTTCACCGGCATGCAGTTCTCCGGCAAGGTGCGTCCGCGCAATCTTCAAACCGATGCGCCGGCGCTCATGGTGGCGTGCGGGCTGGCCATGCGCAGGTTCGATCCGTCATGATCCGCATCAATCTGCTGCCGCATCGGGCGCTGAAGCGAAAGGCGCTGCAGCGCCAGTTCTTCGTCATCGCCGCGGTGGTTGCGCTGTTCGGCGCTGGCATCTGGTTCGTCGTGCACAGCCTGTTCGCCGACCGCATCGAAGACCAGTTGGCACGCAACCAGTACCTCGAGCAAAAGATCGTCGAGCTCGACAAGCAGATCGTCGAAATCCAGAAGCTGCGCGAACAGACCGCACAGTTGTTGGCGCGCAAGAAAGTGGTCGAATCCCTTCAAGCAAACCGGGCCGAGGCCGTCCATCTGCTCGACGAGCTGGTGCGCCAGCTCCCCGACGGGGTGTACCTCAAGGCGGTGAAGCAAACCGGACAGCGGGTGGCGATCAACGGCTACGCCCAATCCAACGCGCGCGTCTCGACGCTCATGCGTAACCTCGAGTCCTCTCCGTGGCTGGAGCACGCCTCGCTGGTAGAGATCAAGACAGCGCTGCAGAACAACCAGCGCCTGTCCGAATTCCAGCTCAACGTGAACCTGGCCCGGGCTCAGCCCGACGACGCTAAGTCGGGCGGCAAGCCGGCTCGAACCGGACGCCTGGAGCCAGCAAGCACACCGCTACGCACTTCGGCTGCCGTCGCCTCCGTAGGCGGCTGACTCTCCTGATCTAGGTGCCCGCATGACGCTGGACGACCTGAGGCGACTCGACCCCAAAAACATCGGTAACTGGCCGCTCGGGCCGAAGCTCGGCGCGCTGGTGACCCTGCTGTTGCTGATCGTGTTCCTGAGCTACTGGTTCGATTGGCAGAACCAGATGGAAGAGCTGGATGGCCATCGCAGCAAGGAAGCGCAGCTGCGCCAGACCTTCCTCGACAAGAAGAAGCAGGCGATCAATCTGGAGGCCTACCGCAAGCAGCTCGACGACATCGAAAAGTCCTTCGGCGCGCTGCTCAAGCAGCTTCCGAGCAAGTCCGAGATGGATGCATTGCTGACCGACATCAACCAGGCCGGCCTGGGACGGGGGCTGCAATTCGAGCTCTTCAAGCCCGCCGCGGCCGAGACGATGTCCGAGTTCTATGCGGAACTGCCCATCCAGCTGCGGATCACGGGCAGCTATCACGATTTCGGCGCGTTCGCGACCGACATCTCGCGCCTGTCCCGGATCGTGACGCTGAACGACATCGGCTTGACGGCGGGCAAGGACGGCCAGCTCATCATGGATGCGGTGGCCAAGACCTACCGCTATCTCGACGAAGAAGAAGTAGCCCGACAGCGCAAGGCCGCCAAGGCCCAGGCGAAAGGCAGATGATGGGCGCACGCACCGCAATTGTGTTGGCCGCCGTGCTGCTGGCAGGATGCGCCGGCGAGGAGATGCGGGAGCTCGAGGCCTGGGTCAAGGATCAGGACAACATGCCGCGGCCGCGCATCGAGCCGCTGCCCGAGGTGAAGCCGTTCGAGGCGTTCGCGTATATGGCAGACAAGGACGGGCTGCTCGATCCGTTCCGTCCGCGCAAGATCGAAGCGCCCAAGCAAACAGCCGGCAGCAACATCCAGCCGGATCTCAATCGCCCGCGCGAACCGCTGGAAGCTTACCCGCTCGAAAACCTCCGCATGGTCGGAACGCTGGCACAGAAGCGTGAAGTCTTCGGCTTGATCAAGACACCCGACAACAATCTTTTCCGGGTCAAGAAAGGCAACTATCTCGGCCAGAATTTCGGCGTGATCACCGAGATCGACGAGGGCAGCGTCAAGCTCAGGGAAATCGTGCAGGACGGCGCCGGCGACTGGACCGAGCGCGCCAGCACCCTGCAATTGCAGGAAGAACAGGAGGTCGCGAGGAAATGAACACGTTCAGCACAAACATCAGGACGTTCGCGGGCGTGGTCTGCGCGCTGGTGCTTGGGTGGTGGCAGCTGCAGGCTCACGCGGCCGAAAACAACCGGATCGAAGCGATCGACGTAGCCAGCCAGCAAGCCGGACAAGTCCTCCTCAAGGTGACGCTGGCCCAGCCGATGGCCAACCCGCCCGCCGGCTTCTCCATCAACAACCCACCCCGCATCGCGCTCGACTTTCCGAACACCGTCAACGCGCTCGGCCGCAACAGCCAGGATGTGAGCGAAGGCGACCTGCGCAGCCTCAACATCGTGCAGGTGGGCAGCCGCACGCGCCTCGTGCTCAATCTGAGCCGCGCGCTGAGTTTCGAAACCAAGGTCGAAGGCAAGGACCTGCTGGTCACGCTGCAAACCGCTCCGACCGCCGCGGCCTCGGGCTCGGTTTCGCATTTCGCGGAATCCAAGCCGGGCACGCAAAAGCACAGCGTGCGCGACATCGACTTCCGCCGCGGAGCCGCGGGCGAGGGACGCGTGGTGATCGATTTGTCGGACAATGCGACCGGCATCGATCTGCGCACCCAGGGGCGTCAGATCGTGATCGATCTGCTGCAGACCTCGCTGCCGAAGAATCTCGAGCGGCGCTTGAACGTCATCGACTTCGCCACCCCGGTGCAGACCGTGGAGGCGTTCCGCCAGGGCGACAACACCCGCATCGTGATCGAGCCCAAGGGCGAGTGGGAACACGCCGCGTATCAAACCGACTCGCGCTTCATTCTCGAAGTGAAGCCGGTGGTCGGCGATCCGAACCGGCTGGTGCAAAGCGGCCGCTACACGGGCGAAAAGCTCTCGCTCAATTTTCAGAACGTCGAGGTGCGCGCGGTGCTGCAGGTGATCGCGGACTTCACCGGGCTCAACATCATCACCAGCGACACCGTCGGCGGCAACCTCACCTTGCGGCTGAAGGACGTGCCCTGGGATCAGGCGCTGGACATCATCCTGCAGAGCAAGGGCCTGGACATGCGCAAGACCGGCAACGTGGTCTGGATCGCGCCGCGCGACGAGCTCGCCACCAAGGAAAAGCTCGCGCTCGAGGCACGCCAGCAGATCGCCGACCTGGAGCCCACGCGCACCGAGAGCTTCCAGCTGAATTACCAGAAAGCGGAGGACTTCCGCAAGCTGCTGACCGAAAAGGAACAGCGCATTCTCTCCCGGCGTGGCAGCGCGGTGGTCGATCCGCGCACCAACACGGTGTTCGTGCAGGACACGCCGTCGAACCTGGAGGAAGTGCGCCGGCTGCTGCGCCAGGTCGATGTCGCCGTGCGCCAGGTGATGATCGAGGCGCGGGTGGTGGAAGCGTCCGACCGGTTCAGCCGCAACCTGGGCGTGCGCCTGGGATTTAATAACCTGCAGAACCCCAACACGGGCGTGACCGGCACCACCATCGCGAGCTCGCAGGTCCGCGGCACGGTCGGTGGCCAGTTGAACCATACCGGCTTTGTCACCGGTCAGACCGATACCCAGTCGACCTTCGACCAATCGCTCGGCGTGAATCTGCCGGCACCGACGATCAACGGGGTCAACCCCGGAGTTTTCTCCGTCATCCTGTTCAACCAGGGCCTGACCCGCTTCCTCAACCTCGAAATTTCGGCACTGCAGGCCGACGGCCGCGGCAAGGTGATCTCCAGCCCGCGCGTCATTACCGCCGATAAGGTGGAAGCGGTGATCGAGCAAGGCACCGAAATCCCGTATCAGCAGGCCACGTCGAGCGGCGCAACCAGCATCGCCTTCAAGAAGGCCACGCTGTCGCTCAAGGTGAAGCCGCAAATCACGCCGGACGATCGAGTCGTCATGAATCTCGCGGTCCACAAGGACACACGCGGAACCGATACTCCGGCAGGCCCGTCCATCGATACCAAGCAGATCACGACCGAGGTCCTGGTGGATAACGGCGGCACCGTCGTGATCGGCGGCATCTACGAGCAGGCGCAGAGCAACACCACCAACAAGATTCCGGTGCTGGGCGACCTGCCTTATGTCGGCTTCCTGTTCAAGCAGAATCTGAAGCTCGACGACAAGAGCGAGCTACTGGTGTTCATCACCCCACGCATCCTGAAGGAAAGCCTGACCCTGCGTTAGGCGCTCCCATCCGCGCACGGGGAGGCCTTGGCCTCCCCGTGTGCTTTTGGGTACGCCCGGCGCGCCGCAGACCGCGGCCGGCGGATAATCGCGCCGGCGTTCCGCGCTAAAATGGATTGCATGACAACCGCTCCGACGCCGCTCGAAGCTGCATCCGGGTTTCACGGCAACATCTATCTCGTCGGCCTGATGGGCGCCGGTAAGACTTCGGTCGGCCGAGTACTGGCGAAGCGGTTGCGCAAGAACTTTGCCGACTCCGACCACGAAATCGAGAGCCGCACCGGCGTGCGTATCCCGGTGATCTTCGAGATCGAAAGCGAAGCCGGATTTCGGCGCCGCGAGGCCGCCGTCATCCGCGAGCTCGTCGGTCAGCACGATCTCGTGCTCGCGACCGGGGGCGGCGTCGTGCTCGATCCGGAAAATCGTCGCCTGCTGCACACGACCGGCACCGTGGTATACCTTCGCGCCGCGCCGACCGAGCTGTGGCTGCGCACGCGTCACGATCGCAACCGCCCGCTGCTGCGCACGTCCGATCCGCTCGCTCGCCTGGAGGCGCTGCATCGCGAACGCGACCCGCTCTACCACGAAACCGCGCACCTGGTGGTCGATACCGGCAACCAGGCGATACGCACCCTGGTTGGGCGCCTGGAGCGCGAGTTGCGGGCGCGCATGCCAGCGGAACCGGACGGTCAAAGCGCACCCCTTCTCTCCCACTCGGGACAATCGCTGTGAACGACGTGGCCACCGCCATCGTTTCGCTCACCGTCTCGCTGGCCGATCGCAGCTATCCGATCCGGATCGGCGACGGATTGCTCGCGCAGCCCGAGCTCGTGGTTCCCTACCTGGAACAGAAACGGGTTGCGGTGGTTACCAATTCGACCGTCGCCCCGCTCTACCTCGCACGCCTGGTCGACGGCCTGAAGCGCGCCGGCGTCAGCGCGCTCGAGATCGTGCTTCCCGACGGCGAGGAGCACAAGAACTGGCAGACGCTCAATCGGGTCTTCGACGCGCTGCTCGAGGCACGCTGCGAACGCGGCACCACGCTGCTCGCGCTCGGCGGCGGCGTGGTCGGCGACATCGGCGGCTTTGCCGCCGCCGTCTACCAGCGCGGGATGCCCTTCATCCAGATCCCGACCACGCTGCTCGCGCTGGTGGATTCGTCGGTCGGCGGCAAGACCGCGATCAACCATCCGCTGGGCAAGAACATGGTCGGGGCGTTCTATCAGCCGAAGCTGGTGCTGGCCGATATCGCCACCCTCGACACCTTGCCGGATCGGGAGCTGTCCGCGGGGCTTGCCGAGATCGTGAAATACGGGCTCATCCGCGACGCAACCTTTCTCGACTGGCTGGAAGCGAACATGGCGCGATTGCGTTGCCGCGACCGCGAAGCGATCACTCAGGCCGTCGTGCGTTCCTGCGAGCACAAGGCCGAAGTCGTGGCGGCGGACGAGCGCGAAAGCGGCGAACGCGCGCTGCTCAACCTCGGCCACACCTTCGGTCATGCCATCGAGTCGGGCCTCGGTTACGGCGAATGGCTGCACGGCGAGGCGGTCGCGGCCGGCATGGTGCTTGCGGCCGAGCTTTCCGCGCGGATAGGGCTTCTGCCGCGCTCGGACGTCGAGCGCACGCGCCGGCTGCTGCTGGCGGCGGGCCTGCCGACCATGGCGCCGCGCTTGCCGGCCGAGCGCTACCTCGAGCTCATGGGCCACGACAAGAAAGTTCAGGCCGGGCGCCTGCGTCTGGTGCTGCTGCGCCGCCTGGGCGAAGCCTTCGTGAGCGCCGATTTTTCGCACGAGAAACTCCTCGAGGTCCTCGAAACCTGCACGGGCGATGGCTGATACCGCGCCGTTCGCCGCCCGGCCCGAGCGCAGCAAGGGCCGCCGTTTCGCCGAGGATCCGCCGCAGGGGCGCAACGAATTCCAGCGCGACCGGGATCGGATCGTCCATTCCACCGCGTTTCGGCGGCTGGAGTACAAGACGCAGGTGTTCGTCAATCACGAAGGCGACCTGTACCGGACCCGGCTCACGCATAGTCTGGAAGTCGCGCAGATCGCCCGCGCCGTCGCCCGGAGCTTGCACCTGGACGAGGATCTCACCGAGGCGATCGCGCTCGCGCACGATCTCGGCCATACTCCGTTCGGCCATGCCGGACAGGATGCGCTGCATGCCTGCATGCGCGGTCATGGCGGCTT
>JBOIEI010000428.1:0-1674 GCA_050741055.1 Burkholderiales bacterium
CCCTCGATCCCTCTCCCGGAGGGAGAGGGAAGGTCGCGGCGAAATAGTCCGTCCAACATAGATGTCATCGATCCAATCGCTCAACCGAGCGCAAAGAGAAGTTCCATGCCGCCTCCTCCCCTCTCCCCCCGGGAGAGGGGCTGGGGGTGAGGGAAACTCAATGGCACCGCGCATCCTCCAGAATCATATCCGACGCCTTCTCCGCGATCATGATCACCGGCCAGTTGGTGTTGCCCGAAACCAGCATCGGCATAACTGATGCATCCACCACGCGCAACCCCCTCATGCCGTGCACGCGCAATCGCGTATCGACCACTGCAGCATCGTCGTTGCCCATCTTACAGGTGCCGACCGGATGGAAAATGGTCGCACCGTGGTTGCGCACGAATTCGAGCAGCGCCTCATCGCTTTCGATCTGCGGCCCCGGCCGATATTCTTCGGCAACATAAGGCTGCATCGAAGGTGCGGCCGCAATCCGGCGCGCGAGCTTGACGCCTTCGACCGTGGTCGCGCAGTCGAGCTCGGTGGAGAGGTAGTTGGGCTTCATCGCCGGCGCTTCGAAGGCGTCGCGGCTCTTGATCGTTACGCTGCCGCGGCTGGTGGGCCGCAACTGGCACACCGACATGGTGAATCCGGGAAAATCGTGCGGCTTCGCCCCGGCCAGATCGGCCGACAGCGTGCCGAAGTGAAACTGCACATCGGGCGTTTTCGAATCCGGCATGACGCGGGCGAACACGCCGCCCTGGTTGATCCCGACCGCCAGCGGCCCGGTCCGGAACAGCAGCCACTTCATTCCGATCGCGACGCGCCGGTGCCAGTGCCGCAGATCATCGTTGGTGGTAATCGGCTGCGTGCAGCGATACATGACTCGAGCCTGCAGGTGATCCTGCAAGTTGGCGCCCACGCCAGCGAGCGCATGCACGACCGGGATACCTTGGGCTTGCAGCAGATCGACGGGGCCGACCCCCGAGAGCTGCAGCAGCTGCGGGCTCTGCAATCCGCCGGCCGCTACGATCACTTCGCGCCGCGCGCGCGCCTCGCGCTCGATGCCGCCTTGCATGTAGGCCACGCCCGTCGCGCGTTTACCCTCGGATAGCACGCGGGTTGCGTGCGCGTCGGTCTCGACGGTCAGGTTGGGGCGTTTGCGCGCCGGGCGCAGATAGGCGCCTGCCGCCGAGCAGCGCAAGCCGCTGCGGGTGGTGAGCTGATAATAACCCGCGCCTTCCTGCTCGCGGCCGTTGAAGTCCTCGTTGCGCGGGATGCCGAGGTCGGCCGCGCCGTCGATGAAGGCATCGACCAGCGGATGCTTCTCGCTGATGTCCGAGGCGGCGAGCGGCCCGCCGGCGCCGTGCAGGTCGCTGGCGCCGCGGCAGTTGTCCTCCGAGCGGATGAAATAAGGCAGGACCTCATCCCAGCCCCACCCCGCATTGCCTGCCTCTTTCCAGCGTTCGTAGTCTTCCCTCTGGCCGCGGATGAAGATGAGTCCGTTGATCGAGCTCGATCCACCCAGGCCGCGCCCGCGCGGCCAGTACACGCGCCGGTTGTTCACGCCCGGGTCCGGCTCGGTGCTGAAGCGCCAGTTGTACTGCTCGTGGAACATGGACTTGCCGTAGCCGATCGGCAGATGGATCCATACCGAGCGATCGGCCGGCCCCGCTTCGAGCAGCAGCACGG
>JBOIEI010000429.1:0-8851 GCA_050741055.1 Burkholderiales bacterium
ACGCCAAGCTGGGGCTGGAAATCGCTCCCCGGGAGAAGCAGACGCCGCAAGCGCTCGCCGAGTTGCAGCGCGCCGAAATCGCGAAATGGTGGCCGATCATCGACGCTGCGGGGATCAAGCCGCAGTAAATGGGGCCAGGCTCGAGCCTGGCCCCCATTCTGCCCTTCCCCCTTCGGTTACCGACTGCTCCAGTACCGCGGGTTGGCGCCGAAGAGCTTCTTGGGAATCGCGCCGGTGGTCAGCCGATTGAAGTCCATGTTGCCGCCGTAGATCCCGGGCGGCCGCGTGCTGGGAAGCGAGCCTTCCGGCGGCATTACGCTCATGGTTCCCATGAACGGCACGAGCGGGACCTCGATGCCGGGAGCAAACAGCGCGACGCGGCGCTGGAGATCGAACTTGATGATTTTCGGATAAGGACCCGTATGCACCTCGGGTAGCACGCCGCTGCCCTTGTTGCTGTTGTTCACGCCGTACGGCACGCGAAAGTCGAGCTGCAGGATGCGCACTTCCAGCATGTCGCCGGACTCTGCATCCTCGACGTAGATCGGGCCGGTCATTACGTGGACGCTGCCGCCCTTGGGAAGCGGTACGTTGTTGGCGATCTCGGTCGCGTCGGGCAGCACCTCGTTCGCCGGGATACCTGCTTGGCCAAAGAACTTCACGGGATCCATGCGGGTGATCCCCTGGTGCGACACCGTGTCGATGCGTACGACCTGCCCGCTCCTGATCGTCAGCACCGGCTTGCGGCCGGCGGGCAGGTGCCCGCGCACCACGGTGTCCTCCAGCTCGGAGTCCAGGGTGTTCCGCCTTCCGTCCTTATGTTTCGCCTTCGCCTTTCGCTGCCAACCAGCAGGCATTCGTAACGTCCACGGGGCTCCGCCACCATGACGCGCAGACGCGGTATCGGGAGCTCACGGGTTCCGCGTGTCCGGGCGCAAAGTGATGCGCGGCAAGCTGAGCCTTCAGCTGGTCAGCGCGGGCTCGACTGCGTACTACTCTCAGATCGCGAGATCGTAGAGGTTGTAGTTGCGAACGACCTGCTCGAACGTCGCCTCGTTGAACCTGAAGTCGTCTTCGCGCCCGGCAAAGGGCTGGTAGACGAACGGCTTCTCCTGCGGATAGTGCCGCCGGCGCGCATCGATCGCCACGGCGATGACGGCAGAGCGCCGATCGATACGCTCCGCGTCGTAGGTCACGCCCTGGTACGCCATGCTGAGCGCGGATTTCGAACCCAGCACGGAATTGCGGCGATGGAAGCCGAAGGTGATGGAGATGCGCAGGTCCGGCGACGAATTGGCGAACGATCCGTGCAGGGTCTGACGATTGACGATGGTCACGTCGCCGGGCGCGCAGATGAGCGGGATCGCGTCCGGAAGCTGCTCGCTGCCGCCGTTCTCGGTGACCATGCACTTGATGTCTGCGCGCCCCTTCTTGTGCGTGCCCGGCACCACCCAGAGCGCATTGCCCACGGTGGTCGGGTAGATCTGCACCTGGTAGTTGAAGCCGTGGATGCCTTCGTTCCACTCGGGATTGTCCCAATGAGTCACGCCGTCCTGGTGCCATGCGATCGATCCGCCGACGCCGGGCTGTTTGACGAAAATCACGTCATTGAAGGGCACGAAGTCCTCGCCGTTGATCGAGGCTGCGATGGCGAGCAGATGCGGATGCCCGTAGACGCGCAATCCTGCGGGCATGTACTGGCACATGGCGCGCATGCGCAGCACCGTGTAGCTCGGGGCATCGCCGTCGGCCTTGGGCTCGGCCATGCGGCTGGGATGGCGCCCGGCATTCGCTTCAGTGCCGCCTTGCGGATCGGACAGCGGTTTGCAGAGGTTGTAGATCTCGCGCGGCGCATCGACGCCGAGGGCGGGGCGTCCCTGCGCATCGAGCTCGGCGTCCGGGGCGATCGGCGCCCGCTGCAGCATTTCCCCGGCCTCGCGGCGCAGCTCCTCGACTTCCTCACGACCGATTACCCCCTCGAAGACGTAGTAGCCGTGCTTCCAGTACGCGGCCAGGATATCGGGGTGCAAGCGGCCGTTCTCGTCGAGGCGGACAGGGCCGCGATTGCCGATCGCGCGCGCGCGCTCGGCGCCGCGTCGTCCGAACTCGATCATTTTCTGCGCATGCTGCGCTCGCGTGAGCTCGGCGGTTCCTTCGGCGAGATCCATCATGATGATGTCCTCCAAAGGCCCGGCGGGAGTTCCGATTCACCGCCCGGCGTGAACATGGCTGGCTGCTGCAGCGAGCATCATAGTCCAAAACCTCGTCGCATGAACGCTCGCGGCACTGCGGCATGGCGCGCGTTGTTGCGCTCCCGTTATGCGGCCGCGTGCGCCGAAGATGGGCCTCGCCCGCGCTCAGAGGCTCGCGCGCTTCACGGCGAACACGGCGCGCGCGCCGGGGCGCTCGGTTACGCACCACAGGTTGTCGCTCGCGGGCGAGTAGGTGAGACCTTCGGGCTGCTCGGCCCAGGGCATGTGAGTCGCCCCTGTGCCGCCCGCAACGGTTCGCTCGTACAGCGCGTCGTCATCGGACGTGCGGGCGAGCCACACGCTGCCGTCGGCCAAGGCGCCCTCGGAGTGGCAGCCCTGCAGAAAGCGCTCGCCAGTGCACAAGCGTGCGAGCGACGCGCCGAGCGTAGCGTCGGGGCCTACGGCGAGCCGGCCCGAGGCCGCGTCGAGGGCCCACCAAATCAAGCGCGGCGAAGCGTCGTTGCTCGTGGCGTATTCGCCCATCATGAGGCTGCGCTTCGAGCCGGTCCGGTCCAAGCCCAGGAACGACCAGCGCAGCCGATCGCCGGCAGCGGCGCCGACTTGGACATAGCGCCCGACCTGCGGCAGCACGTAGCGATAGCCGAATGCGTAGTATTTGCCGTCGCTCGGCGACCAACCGATCACGTCATCGCGCGAATCGTCGACCTCTTTCATACGTTTCATGTCGAACACGAGCACTCCGCCGGCTCGGCCATCGGCGAAGCCGCGCGAGTCTGCGACATAAAGATAGTCGCGGAACCACACCGCGCCGCCGGCATGCGCGGCGATGGCTGCGAAGCTCACGTGATTCGAGGGATTCTGGGCGGCGTCGAGCGGGTTCACGAGCAGCACGTTGCGGTAGCGGATCGGGTCGCTCCAGGCCGTGACGTCGACGAAAGAAATGCGCATGCCTTTCTCGACGGCGTCGTCCTCGTTGTGCCAACTCGCGGCGAGCCAGTTGCGCCCGTCCTCCGTGTCCGTGCTGTCTGCGTCTCCCGTGAGGCCCTGCGGAATCCAGTGCGTGGTTCCTGCGTCGTCGTTTTGCCACTGAAAGCCCACGTGGAATCGATCGAGCACGTCTTGCCGGCCTTTGAACGCGGCGTGGTCCGCAGGGCTCGGAATGATCGCGCCGTTGCGGTTCAGATCGAGCTCGCCGAGCGCGCGAGTGGGCAGATTCCACGCGTCGACGATCGCCGTATTGGCGTCCCACGTCATCTGGTCTGCGACGCGAAACGGCTTTGTCGGCAATGGTTTCAAGCTCATGGCGAACCCCCTGTGCGATCAAGTTGGGTGGACGAGAGCGGAGACGCGCGATGCTGCGCCGCAGTGCTCCGTAACGAGCGTCGCGCGTGTTGAGGACGACGCAGCACATCTCGCCGACGGATGCGCATCACGCGGCGATCGCCACGACCGTCGAGTACGGACCACACAAATGCTCGCAGCGCATCTGTGTGAAACCGGTCTCACGCATCCAACCGATGCAGTCGGCGCCGGTGTAGTCATACCCGCCGCGCGTCCTGACGAGCATGTTGAGACTCATCAGGAGACCGGCAACATTCTCCCGGCGCGCGTCATCGATCATCTGGTCATAGACGATCAGCACACCGCCCTTCGAAAGTGCTGTACGGGCCTTTGCCAACAACTGGCGCTTCCCCTCCAGATCCCAGTCATGAAGGATGTGGCCCATCACGAGCACGTCCGCCGAAGGCAGCGGCTCCTTGAAGAAGTCGCCCGCATAAAACCGCAGTCGGTCTCCAAGACTGTGCTGCTGTACATAGGCGTCGAAGACCGGTCGTACCGACGGCAAGTCGAAGCCGCCGCCCGTGAGATGCGGATGAGCGTGTGCGATCGCGACTGCCACCCCGCCTTCGGCCGCGCCGATGTCGATGAACGTACGGTAATGGGCCCAGGAAAACCGCCGCGCAAGCACCTTCGCGACGTGAAGACTCGCGCCGGACATTGCTCGCGCATACTGCGCGATGGCTGCGGTATCGGCATACACCAGGTCAAAGATGTCCTCGCCTTCCCTGAGCCCGCTCTGTGGCTCGCCCGTCTTGAGCGCCTCGGTCAGCAAGCCCCAGGTCGAATAGAAGCGCTCGTTGGCCAACTGGAGGAGTCCACCAACGTAGGTTTGTTTGTTGTGGTCGAGATAGCAGCCGGTCTCCGGTGTGTTGAGGTAGCGACCATCCCGCCGCTCGAGCATACCGAGCGCAACGAGTGCGTCGAAGAAATCGCGTGCGCCTCGCTCGTGTACACCGAGACGGTTTCGCAGCGTCTCGCTATCGAGCGGCCCGGCGGCAAGTGTGGTGAAAAGACCGAGCTCGACAGCGCTCAGCAACGTTTTCGAGCCCCAGAAGCCCAGGCCCAGTTCCATGATGCGGTCAGGCGAGAGGTCGGCGACTTGATTCGCATGCATCGCGCTGCTCCTCATCTATTCACGTTCGGTTCCTTCTTTGAATCTCGGCGGTCATGCATGTATGGCAGCGACGCTCGCCGTTAGCAGTCAATACTCCTCGGCCCTTCGCTGGTGACAACGATGTGATAGAAAAAAGATGTCACTTGTGCGCTCCCGCGACGTAGTTCGTAGTTGTCAGCGGCGTTTGGCCGGATGAAGGTGAAAATGTGACCCAGGGCACCGCAGTTGCGACCTTTTTTGAGCGCAGGCCTCGTCGGCTTGGATGTCACCACGCTCGCTCGTCCTACATGAGGCTTTCAGCCAAGACACAAGCGTTGCCGGCCGGACTACAACCGGAAGCCACGGTCGACCCGCTCAGCGAGCTGATGCAGCGGTATGCCGAGGGTGATGACAAGGTTTTCGAGCAACTCTACGAGTCGCTTTCGCCTCATCTCTATCGCTTCTGCAAGCGTCTGACCAAGCAACCGTCAGAAGTCGACGATGTCTTTCAAGACACTTTCCTGAGATTGCATCGTGCGCGCGCCACTTACCTGTCCGGTGCGAACGTGTTGCACTGGGCGTTTGCGATCGCTCGCTCAGCCTATCTTGATCGGCTGAGGTATTGGCGGCGGCGTCCCGAAGCCCTGGGTTCGGCGAACGACACGGCCGAAGACGAACTGTTGCGCGCCGACGAGCAATATGGTCCGGAAGCTCAGGCGCAAGCACACGATCTTCTGCAGGTCGTGGCGACCGAGCT
The DNA here is from genome assembly GCA_050741055.1 of Burkholderiales bacterium. Taxonomy (GTDB): domain Bacteria; phylum Pseudomonadota; class Gammaproteobacteria; order Burkholderiales; family WYBJ01; genus WYBJ01. The sequence continues at coordinate 5,405 of JBOIEI010000429.1, forward strand.
CGACAAGATGTCCGAGAAAAACCGCCACGCGTACATCCTGCTGAGAGAGGAAGGTCTCAGCGTCAAAGAAGCGGCCGCCGTGCTCGGAACGACGACCGCCGTCGTAAAGCAACGTGCACACCGCGCCTACGAACAGCTCAGAACGGCACTGCTCGCGGCCGAATGAGAGGAGCATGACCTATGACATTTCGCGCAACATCACCCCGATCGAGATCGAACAACGGGCCACCGGCAGCCCTGTACGATCGGATACGCGCTTCGATCGCGACAACGCCGGCATCGACGATGAGCACCCGCACGAAGATCGTGCGGGCGCTGGCCGCCACCCTTCTCGTAGCGGTGACTGTTCTTCTGACTGCGTCCGAGGTCGTTTACCAGCGACAAGCGGTAGGTCTCGAAGTCGACGCGCAATCGACCCCCCGTCTGCTGTTCTTTCTACTCGCGCTCGTTGGACTGACGCTCATATCCACGCTGGTCGCACTGACGCGAGGCCGCAGCGGGCTGGGTCCCAAGGCGTTATCACTTGCTCTCGTGGCTGGGCTCGTCGCACCGATCTCCGCCTTGCTTGTCCTCGAAAGTCCGGTGCACGCCCATGATTTCGGCGTGCTGGCGGTCGAAATATCTCCATGGGGCTTGCGGTGCCTCGTCATCGCAACGATCGTCGGCATGTTCGCGCTCGCGAGCTTCGCTATGGCCCTGCGTCGGGCCGTTCCGGCTGCAAGCGGCCTTCGAGGCGCGGCTGTCGGCGCTGCGGCGGGTGCATGGGCCGGCCTCACCGTGTTCATGTTCTGCCCGTCCAGCGACTTTCAGCATCTGCTCCTCGGGCACGTATTGCCGATCGTGGCATTCACGATTCTGGGGAGCGTCTTCCTTCCTCGTGCGTTACGACCCTGATGCGTTTCCGAAACGCTTCAGCTGACTTGAAGTTCAGCGCCTTCCCAGTGGGCTTTCGTAGCTCGTGCGTCAGTATCTTTTCGGTCGAAGATACGGGCGGTGCGCCGCGGGTGCATATTTCGGGATCTCTAGGACCGCCATGAGCGCGAAAGACGCAGCCGACGACCCGGGCATCATCACCGATCTCGCGCGCGAGTCGTCGTACGGTGGCTACCTGCGCCTCGACCTGCTGCTGGACGCGCAGCGGCCGCGCTCCACGCACCACGACGAGATGCTGTTCATCATCCAGCACCAGACCTCGGAGCTCTGGATGAAGCTGCTGGTACACGAGCTTGCCGCGGCGATCGCGCATGTGCGTGCCGACGAGCTGGCGCCCTGCTCCAAGATCCTCGCGCGCGCCAAGCAGGTGCAACGGCAATTGTTCGAGCAGTGGGCGGTGCTGGAAACCCTGACGCCTTCGGAATACGCGCAGTTTCGCGATGTGCTCGGACCCGCGTCGGGACTGCAGTCGCACCAGTTCCGCGCGATCGAGTTCATGCTCGGCAACAAGCAGGCAGCGCGCCTGAATTTATTCGATTTCGACGCGAATGTGAGAGGCTTTCTGCAGAACCTTCTTCGTGCACCAAGCCTGTACGACGAATTCCTGCGCTACCTCTCGCGCCGAGGCATGCCGGTGCCGTGCGAGCGCGTCGAGCGCGACTGGACCCAGCCCTACCAGCGCCATGACGGCGTGGTGCAGGTCTTCAAGACCGTATACGAGGATCCGGAGCGCAACTGGCATGAGTACGACATGTGCGAGAAGCTCGTGGACCTGGAGGAGAACTTCCAGCTTTGGCGCTTCCGCCACGTGAAGACCGTGGAGCGCGTAATCGGCTTCAAGCGCGGCACCGGCGGCACCGCGGGCGTGGCCTTCCTGAGGAAGTCGCTGGAGACGCCGTTGTTCCCGGAGCTCCTGGACGTGCGCACCGAGATCGGCAAGACGTGATAACGGCGAGTTGGCGTGTTTCAGCGATACGCCGGCAAGGGCTCTGCCATTGGTGAGCAGATTGCTTTCGGCTTGACGCCGATAGTGATTCAGTGATTCAGTCCCCAATCTCCTCTACTCGGAGGCGAGGCAATTGATGGCACAGCCTGAACTGACGATCAGGAACATCCGTGCCGTCGGCGTGAAAGTGCCGATGACATACGTACTGGGCACCAGCGCGCAGGCCGTGCACGAGGCGCCGCTGCTGCTCGTCGATCTCGAAACGGAGGAAGGCGTGACCGGGCACGCCTACCAGTTCTGCTACCTGCCGGCAGCCGCCCCGGCCGTGGCGATCCTGCTCGATGAAGTCTCTCGTACGGTCAAAGGCGATCGCGTGGATCCCGCTGCGGTGTGGGTCAAGTTGAACAGGCGCTTCATGCTGATCGGTGTCCAGGGCATCGTGCGCATGGCGATGGCCATGCTCGATGTGGCCTGTTGGGACGCCATGGCGAGGGCGGCCGCGATGCCGCTCGCGATCCTGCTCGGCGGCGCACCTGCGCCAGTGCCTGCATACAACAGCTGCGGCCTCGGCCTGATGGAAGCCGGCGCCGTTGCGGACGAAGCGCAGAAACTTCTGGCCGGGGGCTTTCGAGCGCTGAAATTGCGCCTGGGCTATGCCACGCTGGAAGCCGATCTGGCCGCGGTGCGTGCCGTGCGCGCACGCATTCCTGCCGACGTCGCCGTGCTGGTCGATTACAACCAGGCCTTGGGCGTGCCGGAGGCGATCCGCCGCGGGCGCGCGCTCGATGGCGAAGGAATCGAGTGGATCGAGGAGCCGATTCGGCACGACGACTTTGCCGGCTGCGCCGAGATTACCCGCGCAGTCGCAACACCGGTGCAGCTCGGGGAGAATTTCTCCCAGGTTCACGACATGGAAAGAGCGCTGACGGCGCGGGCATGCGATCTGGTGATGCCCGACCTGGAGCGCATCGGCGGCATCAGCGGATGGCTGCGGGCGTGCGATCTGGCGAGCAGGCATCGAATGAAAATGTCATCGCACTTGTATCCGGAGGTCAGTGCGCATCTGCTTGCGGTGACACCGACGGCGCACTGGCTGGAATACGTCGATTGGGCGAACGCAGTGCTCGCCGAGCCATTGCGCATCAATGATGGCTACGCGGTCGTCTCCGACCGCCCGGGCAATGGGCTGGACTGGGATCCGGATGCCGTGCGCAGATACCGAATGAGCTGACGGGGGGGCGTTAGCTAATCAAGACGAAGTCCCGGTACGGAGAATCGTTCCAGGAGCGTAACCTCACCGTGACGGAAATCGAGGAGCGGCTGAATCTCTACTACCGGCCCTATCACGCCGAGCTGCAGCGCATCGCGGATTCGCTGAACGCGCGCTTCGGTGTGCTGCGGCAGATCTCCTGCCACTGCATGTCCGCGCTCGGCGCGCCCACACATCCCGACGCCGGCAAGCCGCGCGCAGACTTCTGCGTGAGCGACTTGAAGGGAAAAACCGCTTCGAAGGAAGCGATCGCGCTGGTCGTCGATACGCTGCGCGGCTACGGCTACAGCGTATCGGT
>JBOIEI010000430.1:0-5338 GCA_050741055.1 Burkholderiales bacterium
GGCCGAGCATGTCGCGCGCGACCAGGGCCGGGCAGTTCTGATCGGCACCCGCTCGGTGCGCGCCTCGGAGGAGCTCGCGCAGGTGCTGGCCGCGCGGGGCCTCGAGCATGCGTTGCTCAACGCCAAGCAGGACGGCGAAGAGGCGGAGATCGTCGCGCGCGCCGGCGCACCCGGGCGCATCACCGTTGCGACCAACATGGCCGGACGCGGCACCGACATCCGCCTGCCCGCCGAGGTGGTCGAGCGCGGCGGGCTGCAGGTGATCCTCACCGAGTGCCACGAGTCGGCGCGCATCGACCGCCAGCTCGCCGGCCGCTGCGCGCGCCAGGGCGATCCGGGAAGTTGCGCGACACTGGTGGCGGTCGACGACGAGCTCTTCCGCACCCATGCGCCCTGGCTCACGCGCTTCGCGGCCAATTGCGGCGACACGTTCGGCCGTTCCCGCTGGATGCTGAGGCTGCTGCGGCTCGGCGCGCAAGCCGCTGCCGAGAAGCACAACGCGCGCATACGCCGCGACAATCTGCGGCTCGACCGGCGTCTGGAAAAGACGCTCGCGTTCTCCGGGCAGCACGAATAGGCGCGATACGGTGGTGAAGGGTGTATGCGTTTCGCGCGTCCGGGCGCAGAATGATGGCAGCGCGCCGGCCTGCAGTCACAGCGGGCAGTTCGGCCGTTACGAGCGAAAAGGGGAAGCAGCGTGAAATTCTCGGTGAGCCACTTGCATGATGCGCATTTCGAACCACGCGGCCTGCGGTCGTTCTTCGAGTACCGCGATCTCGGCATCCGTGAGGCGACCGGCGGCAAGGTTCTCGCGCATGTCATCCGCGCCAAGCCCGGTGCCAGCGGGGTAACGGGCGCACATTTCCACAAGCTCGATTTCCAGATGTTCTACGTTATCCGGGGCTGGATCGAATTCGACTATCAGGGGGCGGGCCGCGTGCGCGCCGAGGCCGGCAGCTGCGTGCACCAGCCGCCGGGCATCGAGCACGACGAGATCGCACATTCGGACGACCTGGAGCTGATCGAGATCACCTTGCCGGCGGAGTTCGAGACGGTGGAAGTCGAATCCTTGCGCTAAATGGCGCCTGCGCACACGAGCACGACAGGCTCCAGGAGCAGTCAATGGACATCGGGCGCATCCATGAAGCCATCATGGTGTTGACCGAACTGACCGCGGCTATCGAGAAGTTGCCTGCGGATGAGAGGGAAACGGCCGGGTTGCGGATGGCGTTCGATCGCGTCCGCGACAATCTCGAACGGCTGGCGCAACACTACGCCCAGCTCTGCAGCTTCCCCGATGCCCTGTGGGTTACGGCAATGGAGGGAGGATCGCCATCCCCCGAGGCATCCGCCGAAACGGCGCAGCTTCTGAAGTGGCTGGCCGACAACGAAAAGGAATGACCTGCGCCCGGATATGACGTCCGTGCGTGCGTGCCCCAGCGCAACGCCCTCGAACGGCTGTGCCGCTATATCACCCGCCCGGCGCGCTGCAGTCGGCGTCCGCCGTTCGGCAACGCTCTGATCATGAATTAATTGTCGCCGGGCCGGCAAAGCCCACGCGCAAGCCGTCTTGCGGGGCTTCTGCACGAATCCGGCTTCATTTCCACGGTTCCACCGTTATGTGCGCGGCCTTGATGATCTTGGCGTACTTGTCGATGTCCACCTTCAAAATCGCTTCGGTCTTTTCCGGATCGTTGTAGAACGGCTGGAACCCCAGCTTGTTCAGCGTCTCCTTGGTATCCGGGCGCGCCAGAAGCTTCTGGATCTCGGCGGATATCTTATGGATGATGGGCTTCGGGATGCCGGCCGGTCCGCCCACGCCCTGCCAGTTGGTCAATGTTATTTTCGGCAGACCTTCCTCGGCAAAGGTCGGAACGTCGGGAAAGGCAGCAACGCGAGACTCCCCGGTGACCGCGAGTGCGTGCAGAGTCCCGTTGCGGATCTGCGTGGCGACATTGACGGGATTCGAGAAGAAGAATTGAATGTGACCGCCCATCAGAGCCACTACCGACGGGCCGCCGCCCTTGTACGGTACGTGCAGTGTCTTGATGTCCGCCTCGATGCTGAAAAGTGCAGCCAACAGATGGGTCGGCCCGCCGGTGCTCGATGTGCCATAGGCGATCTTTCCCGGTTTCGCCTTCGCAAGCTCGATCAGATCCTTCACCGATTTCACCGGCAACTTCGGTGGCACCACGAGCACGTTCTGATAGCTCAATATGGTGGCAATGCAATCGATATCCTTCAGTGCATCATAGGGCGTCTTCACGAGCGTTTGGTTGCCCGCCAGGGCGGCGCCGATGGACAGGAGTGTGTAGCCATCAGGGTTCGCCTCCACCGCTATTTGTGTACCGATGATGGTGTTCGCCCCGGGGCGATTGTCCACGATGACCTGCTCTCCCCAGGCCTCGGTCAATTGCTTCCCGACCAGGCGTGCAGTGAAGGTCGTGCTGCCTCCCGGCGCATACGGAGTTATGTATCGTATCGGCCTGCTGGGATAGCTCTCCTCCTGCGCGCTCGCGCCGGCGCCGAGCGCGCTCATGACGAGACCCCCAAGAAACAACCGCACACACGTCCTGCGAGCACTCATATCGTCCCCTCCTTGATTGGGTCAAACTTGCCGAGATGTCCGTGCACACGCACGACGCTGAATTTCGAGCACCATGCCATCGGTATGGTGTGATGTCCGGTGCGCCGATGCATCCCTCTTGCACTCTCGCTTCATCCCTAAATTAGCCTGAAAGCTACGCAGCGCAAAGCCGCACAAAGCCGTAAGTGACACCATGGGGCTCGTGAATTGCGATGCTCGACGCAGATGTGGGTCCTGTCCATGTCACGCATGACCGCACCGAGCGCGATTCTCTCGACTACCTCGCGCACCCCGACGCCGCGGCGATGGACCCCGTCTACGAGTTCCTCGCGCTGACAGCCGGCATACGCCGCGACAATCCGAGGCTCGACCGGCGCCTGGAAAGGACGCTTGCGTTCTCCGGGCAGCACGAGTAGGCGCCTGGGGCGCGCCGCAGGGCTACAATGGGCGTGTCCGCTCGCCCGCAACCCGGCACCGATGACCGATCTCAGCATCCGCAGCGTCCCAGCTGACCCGACGGCCGTACGGCGCTTGCGATTCGTCACCGCGGCGAGCCTGTTCGACGGCCACGATGCCTCGATCAATATCGTGCGCCGCATGCTGCAGGCAGCCGGCGCCGAGGTGATCCACCTTGGCCACAACCGCTCCGTCGAGGAGATTGTCACCGCCGCGATCCAGGAAGACGCACACGCGATCGCGGTGAGCTCCTACCAGGGCGGGCACCTCGAGTTCTTCCGTTATGCCCTCGAGCTGCTGCGCGAACGCGGCGCGGGCCACGTCAAGGTGTTCGGCGGCGGTGGCGGCGTCATCATCCCGGCCGAGATCGAAGCGCTGCATGCCTGTGGCGTAGCCCGCGTCTATTCGCCCGAGGACGGCGCACGCATGGGTCTGCAGGGCATGATCGACGACATGCTGGCGATTGCTGCCGAGGTGTGCCCGGGATCGATTCCGGGCGGACTGGATGCCCTCTTTTGCGGCGAGCAGGGCGCGGTTGCGCGCGCGATCACGCTGATCGAATCGGACGCGTTGGCGGACGACGCCCGCACGGCCGTCGCGCAACGTGCCGCGAGCAACCGCGCTCCGGTGCTCGGCATTACCGGGACCGGCGGCGCCGGCAAGTCCTCGCTCACCGACGAGCTCGTGCGGCGCTTTCGCGTCGATTACGGCGATACGCTCGCCATCGCGCTGATCGCGATCGATCCGTCTCGGCGGCGCACCGGCGGCGCGCTGCTGGGCGATCGCATCCGCATGAACGCGATCGACAGCCCGCGCGTTTTCATGCGCTCGCTCGCCACCCGCGATTCGGGCGCCGAGGTCGCGCGCTGCCTGCCGGGCGCGATCGAAGTGTGCCGCGCGGCGGGCGCCGACCTCGTGATCGTCGAGACGTCGGGCATCGGCCAGGGCGACGCGAAAATCGTCTCGCATGCCGATGTCTCGCTGTACGTCATGACACCCGAGTACGGCGCGGCCAGCCAGCTCGAGAAAATCGAGATGCTCGATGCCGCCGACGTAGTGGCGATCAACAAGTTCGACCGGCGCGGGGCGGAGGATGCGCTGCGCGACGTGCGCAAGCAGCTGCAGCGCAACCGCCAGGCGTTCGGCGCCCGGATCGAGGAGATGCCGGTGTTCGGCACGGTCGCTGCGCGCTTCAACGACCCAGGCGTGACGACGCTCTATTGTGCCGTGCGCACCGCACTGGCCGAGTATGGCCTTGTACTCGGCGCCGGGCATTCGACGCCGACCTCCCCTCTCCCCCCTTCTGCTGCAGCCCCCATCCTACCCAGCGCCCGCTCCCGCTATCTCGCCGAGATCGCGGAGTCGGTGCGCGCATATCGACGGCGGGCGGAAGATCAGGCTGCAAGCGCAGCCGAGCTGCAGCATCTGACCGAAGCGCGGCGCATGCTGGCCGCGGCAGGCGGCGAAACCGGCGCCATCGATGCGCTGCTGGCGCAGATGCAGCCTCGGCTCGCGCACGATGCGAACGAGCTGCTCGCGGGTTGGCCCGAGACCGTGCGGCTTTACGCGGGCGAGGCAGCCGCGGTGGACGGCGAAGGCGGCGCAACGCGCCTTGCCACCCTCTCGCTTTCCGGCACGCGGGTTCCGAGGATCGCGCTGCCGCGCTATCGCGATCACGGCGACCTGCTGCGATGGCTCATGCTCGAGAACGTGCCGGGCCGCTTTCCGTTCACCGGCGGGGTGTTTGCACTGCGCCGCGAGGACGAAGATCCCACGCGCATGTTCGCCGGCGAAGGCGATTGTTTCCGCACCAACCGGCGCTTTCACCTGCTCTCCCGAGGCATGCCGGCAAAGCGGCTTTCCACCGCGTTCGATTCGGTCACGCTGTACGGCTTCGACCCCGATCCGCGTCCCGACATCTACGGCAAGGTGGGCAACTCCGGCGTTTCGATCGCGACGCTGGACGACATGAAGGCGCTGTATGCGGGCTTCGACCTGTGCGCGCCGGACACCTCGGTATCGATGACCATCAACGGCCCGGCGCCGACGCTGCTGGCGATGTTCCTGAATACCGCGATCGATCAGCAGCTGGCTCGGTTTCGCGCCGAGCACGGGCGCGCGGCGGACGAGGCCGAGGCAGCGCAATTTCGCGCGCGCACACTTGCGACAGTGCGCGGCACCGTGCAAGCCGACATCCTGAAGGAAGACCACGGCCAGAACACCTGCATCTTCTCGCCCGATTTCTCGCTCAAGGCGATGGGCGATGTGCAAGAGTATTTCATCGCGCACGGCATC
>JBOIEI010000431.1:0-13016 GCA_050741055.1 Burkholderiales bacterium
CGGTGATCGCCATGGGGCTGTTCGGGGTGGCCGAGATCGTCAAGAACCTGGAAGGCGCTGGCGGCACGCGCGACCTGCTGTTCCAGAAGCTCTAGCACCTGTACCCCACCAAGGAGGACCTGAAGCTTTCCTGGAAGCCAATTCTGCGAGGCACGGCCCTAGGCGCGTTCTTCGGTGCGCTGCCAGGGGCGGGACCGACCATCGCCGCATTTTCCACCTATGCAATGGAGAAGAAGCTCTCCAAGCGTAGCGAGCTGTTCGGCAAGGGCGCGATCGAAGGCGTGGCCGGGCCGGAGGCGGCGAACAACGCTGCCGCGCAATGCGCGTTCATACCGACCCTCACGCTCGGCATACCGGGCAGCGGAACCATGGCGCTGATGCTCGGCGCCCTGACCATCCAGGGTATCGCGCCGGGGCCGCAGGTGATGACGCAGCGTCCCGACCTCTTCTGGGGGCTGGTCGCGAGCATGTGGATCGGTAACGCGATGCTGGTGATCCTGAACCTGCCGCTGGTCGGGCTATGGGTGAAGCTCCTGACCGTGCCCTACCGGATCCTTTTCCCTGCGATCATGATGTTCATGACGATCGGCGTCTACAGTCTGAACAACGCTGCGCTCGATCTCTACATGATGATCATCTTCGGCGTTCTGGGCTACCTCTTCATCAAGCTGGAATGCGAGCCCGCGCCGCTGATCCTGGCGGTCGTGCTGGGTCCCTTGATGGAGGAGAACCTGCGAAGGGCGCTGCTGATATCACGCGGCGATCCGACCGTGTTCATCACCCGGCCGATCAGCCTCGGTTTCCTGATCGTTACGGCGATCTTCCTGGCGGTCATGCTGCTGCCCGCGGTAGTCGCAAAGCGTAAGGAAGCGCTGGCTGCGGACGCGTCCTGACGTTGGAAGGAAACCGGCATGCGTCAATCGATGCGCATGCCGGTCTGCTCCGCAACACCTTCGTTCATTTCGCGATCTCCGCTTTGGCAAGGCCGCGAAGATCGTAGGCGGCACCATACCGTCCTGGCCCGGCTTACCTCGTAACCCGAACACCGTCTCCTCCAGCGTTCGTTTCGTGCCTCGCATTGGCGGCGCTTCATGTACCGCCGATGCGCAGCCGATGCTAAGCTTGCGCAGCTCCAAGGAGCATCCTTGCGCCACCTCGAGGGAGGAGACATGGATCGATCGCTGATGGTGAGCTGGTACGACCTCGCGCCGGCGAGCCGCGGCCGTTATCTCGATTGGCTGCACGCGACCTACCTGCCGAAGTTGCTGCAAGTGCCCGGGGTTCTGACGGCGGCGCACTACGAGGTCGATCAGAGCGAAAAGCCGCTGCCGCACCTGCGCCGCACGCGCGACCATACCTTGCCGCAGGGCGGAAGCCACATCCTGATCCTGGCCGCACGCGATGCGCACGTGTGCGCGAATCTCACGCCGTTTCGTCACAAGCCGTCCGCCACCGAGCGCAAGATGCTGGCCCTGCGCGTGGGCGAGCGCGTGAACATCTTCACCGAAGAGCATCGCGCGCAAGGGCCGGAGGCGAAACGGCGCGAAGGCCGCTACACCCTCGCGCCCGCTATCCAGCTCGGCAATTTCAATTCCGGCTCGTACCTCGACGAGGACGAGCTGCTGTCATGGTACGCGCATCTGCGCCTGCCGAACTTCCAGAGCCTGCCCGGCGGCATCTGCATCCGCAAGATGGTATCGGTGTCGGGCTGGGCCAAGCACGGCGTGCTGTACGAGTTCACCTCGCTCGAGTCGCGCGCCCAGAGCTTTCGCGCGCACGAAGCGAAGGACCGGAAGCAATCGGCCTGGACGCACGAGGTCGTGGCCAAGCTCGTGCACGCGCCGGGCTCGCCCGCGGTCGCGCAGCGCATCTGGCCGCCGGTGAAGGCTACGCGTGCAGGGCCGGCGCGAAGCCGAGGTGGTCGCGCTTGACTGGCGCAGCCGACGGGACGGAGTGGTTCTGCCGCCTCATCGAATCTTGAACACGAGCTTGCCGCGCAGGTGCCGCCCTTCGCTGATGCGGTGCGCCTCGACCGGCTCGGAAAGCGGAAAGAGCTTGATCTCCGGGATACGGATGGCGCCGCGGGTCGCGAGCTGCGCCACGCGCTCGAGGTGCGCGCGATCGCGCCCGACTGCAGGCCGCAGCGAAGTCACGTCCGGACGCGGCGAAGCCGGCGCTTTTCCGCCTGAGGCGATGAAAGCGGCGCGCCCGCCGGGGCGCAGCACCGAAAACGAGCGCGTCGCGACATCGCCGCCCACGGTTTCGAATACGCAATCGCAGCCGGAGACCTCGCGCGTGAAATCCTGCGTGCGGTAGTCGATCACCTGGTCCGCGCCGAGGCTGCGCACATAGTCGAGGTTGGCCGTGCCGGCCGTAGCGATCACGCGCGCGCCGATGTGCTTGGCGATCTGAATCGCAATCCCGGCCACGCCGCCCGCACCGCCCTGGACGAGGATCGTCTCACCTTTCTGCAACTTCAACGTATCCTCGATCGACACCAGCGCAGTGAGCCCCGCAAGCGCAAGCGCGGCGCAGGCTTCGTGCGACAAGGCCTCGGGCTTGCGCGCGACTATGGCGGCCTTGATCGTCACCTTCTCGGCGTACGCCGCCTCCTGCCCGACGTCGCAAACGCCGAACACGGGATCGCCGAGCTCGAGATCGCTCACGCCTTGGCCAAGCGTTGCAACCACCCCGGAAAAATCGCGGCCCGGAATGTACGGAAAGGTCGTGATGGGCGCATAGCTGCCGGCACGAACCTTCCAGTCCGCTCCGTTCACGCTCGCGGCATGCACGTCCACCACGATCTCGCCGCGGCCGGCGACCGGGTCGGCCACATCGCCGTACTGCATGACTTCCGGACCGCCGTGCTGCATGAAGTAGGCTGCTTTCATTAACTTGCTCCTGTCAGGACCTCGTGGCGCTATGCCAGCGCAGGATGGCGCTGGTGCCACCCGCACGCCTGCTCGTAGGCGTGCGCCACGCGATAGAGCAGCGCCTCGCTGAAGGGCTTTCCGACCAGCTGCATGGCGAGCGGCAGGCCCGCGCCGCTGAATCCGATCGGCACCGAGACTGCAGGGCTGCCGGTCACGTTGAAGGGCGCACGCGCCTGCCTCGCATAGGTGTACTCGACCGCCTGCGGATCGTCGATGCGGCAAGCCGGATCCATCGAGCTCGCCGTGAGCGCAACGTCGATGCGATCGAACAGGGCATGGAATTGCTGCGTGAGCTTGCGCCGCAGGCGCGTCGCATTGATGTAATCGGCTGCGCGCACGAAGGCACCCGCCATGATGCGTTCGCGCGCGAACGCGCCGTAATCCTGCGGCCGCTCGCGCATCCAGGTCTCGTGCACCGCGAACGCCTCGCTGGTGAGGATGGTGCGGTTGCAGGCGACGTAGTCGTCCAGGCGCGCGGTCTCGATCTCCCGCACCTCGGCCCCGAGCTCGCTCAGGCGGCTTGCAGCGGCGTCGATCGCGGCCGTCATCTCCGGGTCGGCCTGCATATCGCGCGTGTAGAAATGGCGGATGACGCCTACCCGCAGCCCGCGCACGCCACCCTCGAGCGCGGCGCCATAACCGCCGGCGGCGCGATTGGCGCTGGCCGGGTCGGCGGGATCGTAGCCGGCGAGCAAATCCAGCATGAGGGCGTTGTCGCGCACGGTTCGGGTCATCGGCCCGATGTGATCGAGCGAGAACGCGAGCGGCACGACCCCGCGCCGGCTCACCAGACCGTAGGTCGGCTTCATGCCGATGATGCCGCACAGCGATGCCGGGTTGCGCACCGAGCCGCCGGTATCGGTTCCGATCGCGGCTGGCACGAAGCCGGCGGCAAGCGCGGCGCCCGAGCCGCTGGAGGAGCCGCCGGTGAAGCAGTCCCGGTTCCATGGGTTGCGCGCGGGTGGCCACGGCAGGTCGAACGACGGGCCGCCGATGGCGAATTCATGCGTGGAAAGCTTGCCCATGAACACGGCGCCCGCGCCGCGCAGCCGCTGCGTCACCACGGCATCCGCACGGGCGACGTTATCCTGCAGGATCTTCGAATGCGCGGTGGTCGGCAGGCCGGTGTAGTCGATGATGTCCTTGAGCGCATACGGCACGCCGTGGAACGGACCGCGCCAAGCCCCACGCGCAATTTCGGCTTCGGCCTGGCGCGCATCCTCCAACGCCAGCTCCGGGGTGAAGCGCAGGAACGCGTTCAGCTTCCCGTCGTGCGCCTCGATGCGCCGAATCAGCGCTTGCGTCCATTCCAGCGGCGAGAGCTTGCGCGCGCGCAGCAGCTCGGCGCCCTCGGCAACGCCCAGATAGTCGAGCGTGCTCATGGCGCACCTCGCGTATCGAGCGAGAACACGTGCGCGGGCTCGTCGGCATAGACGAGCCCATCGATCGGGAGCTTGGCGCGACGCGTCTGCGAGGCCTGCGTCGCGCGCAGAAGCTCTTCGAGATGCGCCTGCGTCAAGTGCATCAGACCGATGTCGGCCGCCATGCGGCGGATGTCGTCCAGTGTGAGGGTAGCCATGATGTTCGCCTACGGCAGTAATACGGTCGAGCCGGTGGTCTTGCGCGCCTCCAGGTCCTGCTGCGCCGCAGCCGCCTCGCTCAGCGGATAAGTCTGGTTGATGACGATCTTCACCTTGCCGCTGGCCACCACCCGGAACAGCTCGCGCGCGGCCTTCTGCAGATCCTCCGGGGTCGCGTTGTAGGTGCCAAGCGTCGGTCGCGTCAGAAAGAGCGAGCCCTTCTGCGCCAAAATGCCGATGTTCACCGGCGGCACGGCGCCGGAAGCGTTGCCGAAGCTCACCATCATGCCCAGAGGGCTGAGGCAATCGAGCGAGCCCATGAACGTGTCCTTGCCGACGCCGTCGTAGACCACCGGCACACCCTTGCCGCGGGTGATGGCTTTGACGCGCTCGGTAAAATTCTCCTTCGAAGTGACGATGACGTGGCGGCAGCCGGCCTTCTTCGCCAGCGCGACCTTATCGTCGCTGCCCACCGTGCCGATCACCATCGCGCCCAGTGCTTTCGCCCACTGGCAGAGGATCAAGCCGACGCCACCGGCGGCCGCATGCACCAGGATGGTATCGCCGGCGCGCACGCGATAGGTCCGGCGCACCAGGTACTGGGCGGTCAGGCCCTTGAGCATCATCGCCGCGGCGGTCCTGTCCGGTATGGCTGCCGGCAGCTTCACCATCCGGTCGGCGGGGCGCAGCAGCACATCGGCATAGGCGCCGAGCGGTCCCGAGTAGGCGACTCGATCGCCTGGCTTGAGGGACCGGACCCTCGCGCCCACCGCCTCGACCACTCCGGCGCCTTCCGAGCCCAGGATGAACGGCAGCTGCATGGGATAGAGGCCGCTGCGCTGGTACGTATCGATGAAGTTCAATCCCACCGCGGTGTTGCGCACGCGGACCTGGCTAGGCCCGGGAGCGCCCACCTCGACTTCTTCCCACTTGAGCTTTTCCGCCCCGCCGTGCTCGTGGATGCGAATCGCATGTGCCATGGACCCTTCTCCCTTCCGAAGTTCAGCGCGGCTCACGTTGTCCGCGCCGGATGTGCGCCTTAATCCTACCACCGGCCAGCCATCGCTTCTCCGCAGCCGGCATCACCGCGTGCGCCCCAGCGCATGGCTGCCCAGCAGCTCGACGATGCGCTGCGGCGTGACGGGCGCCTCGGCGATCCGGACCCCGAACGGCGCCAAGGCATTTTCCACCGCGCTCACGATCGCGGCGATCGCCGGGATGGTGCCGCCCTCGCCCGCCCCCTTGATGCCCAGCGGGTTCAGAGGCGACGGCGTTTCCAGATGGACCAGGTCGATGCGCGGCACATCGGTCGCGAGCGGCAGCAGGTAATCGGCAAACGTGCCGGTCAGGAGCTGCGCCTGATCGTCGTACACGAGGCGCTCCAACAGCGCATTGCCGATGCCGTGGGCGACCCCGCCGATCACCTGCCCGTCCACGACCATGGGATTGATCACCCGCCCGCAATCGTGCGCGACCGTGTAGCGCAGGATCAGGACCGCGCCGGTCTCGATGTCGACCTCGACCTCGGCGACGTGCGTGCCGTTCGAATACGCCGACTGTGCCGGGGTGAAATGCGCGCTGTGCTCCAGCCCCGGCTCGAGCTCACCGGCCATCGAGAACCCCGGCATGCCGACCGATCGCACCGCGATCTCGCGCAGGCTCTTGCGCACGTCCGGCGCGCTCTTCAGGCGCACGTACCCATCCGCCAGCTCGAGATCCTCCAGCAGGCACTCCATCATGCCGGCGGCGATTCTCTTCGCCTTGAGCGCTACTTCGAGAGCAGCCAGGTGGACCGAGGGCCCGGCATTGGCCGCCGTGCGCGCGGCGAAGGTTCCGATGCCGAGCGAAATCGCCGCTGTGTCGCCGGTGACCACGGTGACATCGTCGAGCCCGACGCCGAACTTCTCGGCTGCGATCTGCCCGAGTGTCGTCTTGTGCGACTGGCCCTGCGGCGTCGCACCCGTGTACACGACGATCTTTCCCGAGGTCGAGATGCGCACCGTGGCGCTCTCGTAAGGCCCCAGCCCGGTCGCCTCGACCGCATTCGCAATGCCGATGCCGATGTGGCGGCCAAGGCTGCGCGCTTGCGCCTGGCGTTGCCTGAAGCCGTCGTAGCCGGAGGCTTCGAGAGCGGCGGCCTGGCACGCCGGGTAATCGCCGCTGTCGTAGGTCACCGGCCGGCCATCGCGGAAGATGATGCCGACGTTGTAGGGCATCTGCTCGGGACGGATGAAATTGCGCCGTCGCACCTCGGCCGGATCGAGCTCGAGCTCGCGTGCGACCCGGTCCATCAACCGCTCCATCGTCACGACGGCTTCGGGGCGGCCGGCCCCGCGCACGGGTGTGGTCTGGATCTTGTTCGTGTAGACGGAGATCACGGCGAGCTTGAAGCTCGGGATGACATAGGGTCCCGGCACCGTGGTCGCGGCAATCCACGGCAGCACGATGCCCCAGGGCACGTAGGCGCCGGTCTCGTGGATGAGCTCGCCGCGCAGGCCCAGGATGCGCCCGTCGCGGTCGACCGCGATCTCCATGTCCCAGTATTGGTCGCGCTCCTGGTGGGTCGCGAGAAAGTTTTCGCGTCGATCCTCGATCCACTTCACCGGCCGGTCCAGCACGCGTGCGGCGAACGCCAGGTTGACGTATTCCGGGTAGAAGGAGCCCTTGGGGCCGAACCCTCCGCCGACGTCGGGCGTGACCACGCGCACCTGATGGTCGCCCAGGTCGAACATGTCCAGTAGGCAGCGCTTCAGTCGATGCGAGCCCTGCGACGAAACGAACAGCGTGTACTCATCCGTCGGTTTCTCGTAGCGCGCCACCGCGCCGCGGCATTCCATGAAGAACGGACCGCCCCGGTGCTGGTAGATCCGTTCGCGAAAGACGTGCGCCGCACTCGCGAACGCCCGGTCGGCGTCGCCCACCTGCACCGGAAACCGTGCCGCGACATTGGAGTCGGCCTCGGCATGCGCGCTCGCCGTGCCGGGCGCGAGTGCGGCGCGGCAGTCGTTGACCGCAGGCAGCGGCGCGTACTCGACCTCGACGCGGTCGGCGGCGTCCTCGGCGATGTAGCGGCTGTCCGCGACCACGCACGCGACCGGCTCGCCGGCATAGCACACCTCGTCTTTCGCCAGGGCGTAGGGCATCCGCGGCGCGCGCAGCGAGGGATGCGGCACGAGCAGCGGCAGCGTCTGCCGGCGCACCGGTTCCGGCAAATCGGCAAACGCGAAAACGGCGTGTACGCCGGGCAGCGCAAGTGCGGCCGACTTGTCGATGCGGCCGATGCTTGCGTGCGCATGGGGGCTGCGCACGAACGCGGCATGCAGCATGGCGGGGAAATGGATGTCGTCGACGAACTGGCCCTCACCACGCAGCAGCGCGGGATCTTCCTTGCGCGGGGCGGAGGCGCCGAATCCCGTGAGGCTCACAGCCGCACCTCGCGCATGCGCTTGGCGGCGGCGAGCGCCGCGTCGACGATGCCCTGATAGCCGGTACAGCGGCAAAGATTGCCCGAGAGCACGTCGCGCACTTGGGCTTCGCTCGGATCCGGGTTCTCGCGCAGGAACTCGGTCAGAGTCATCAACATGCCTGGCGTGCAGAATCCGCATTGAAGCCCGTGGCAATCGCGAAACGCCTGTTGCAGCACATTGAGAGCTGCGCCGCTCGCGAGCGATTCGACGGTGGAGACTTCGGCGCCGTCGCATTGCACCGCGAGCATCAGGCACGCGCGCGCACTGGCGCCGTCGACCAGCACCGTGCAGGCGCCGCACACGCCGTGTTCGCAGCCGACGTGCGTGCCGGTGAGTTGCAGCTCGTGGCGCAGGAAATCGACCAGCGTCAGGCGGGTTTCGACTTCGCAGCGAAAGGCTTTCCCGTTCACGTGCACGCGGAGGGTTCTGGTGTCAGTCATGCAACCGCCTCCGAACCGTCAGCGAGTCGCATACGCCAAGCTGTCGGCGGCTTGGCGGCAGTTCGATTTGCGGTCGATCCCCGCAAGCGGGGCCCCTCGCCCGGGAATCTCATGCCGCCGCTCCCGCGCGCGCCGCCGCCTGTTCCAGCACACGATAGCTGAGGATGCGCGCGAGATGCTTGCGGTACGCGGCCGCGACGAACGGGTCGCCGTCCGCTGCGAGCGCGCCTGCCGCGGCGGCTGCAGCCTTGAACGTATCCGCAACCGGCTTCTGTCCTCGCAGCGCCTGCTCGATCTCGGTCGGACGCACGGGCGCATGGCCCAGTCCGGACAACGCCAGTGCTGCATCCGCAATGTCGCCGCGATCATCCAGCGTGAGCCATGCCGAGCAGGCAACGAGCGCGAAGTCGCCGCGGCGGCGCGCGAATTCGACGAAGGCGTGGCCATGCCGCGCCGGCGGCAGCGGCAGCGAGACGCCGGCCAGCAGTTCGTCCGGCGCGAGGGAGGTCGTGAGATAGCCGGTGGCGAATTCGGCGAACGCGACATCGCGCCGGCCGCGCCGCGACACCGCGTGCACCGTGCCGCCGAGCAACGCCGTGATGTTCACCAGCTCCGCGGAAGCATCCAGATGGCACAGCGAGCCGCCGATCGTGCCGCGGTTGCGCGTCTGGACGTGGCCCACGTGCGCCAGCGCCTCGTGCAGCAACGGGCAGCGCTGACCGATTGCGCCGCAGCGCTCGAGGCCGCGCTGGCGCGTCATCGCGCCGATCTCGAGCACATCACCCTTCACGTGCAGATACGACAGCTGTTCGATGCGATTGAGGTCGACGAGATGATCCGGCGTCACCGCTCGGAAGTTCAGTAGCGGCATCAAGGACTGCCCGCCCGCGAGCACGCGCGCGTTCTCGTGCGTCGCGAGGATCTCACACGCCTCTTCGACCGTGCGCGGATCGTGATAGACGAACGGCGCGGGCTTCACGTATTCAACAAAGCCACACAATTCAATCCAGCTTCTCGACCCTGCGCACCGGTGTCTCGGGGGTCACGTCGCTGCGACGACGCGTGAGCGTCTCTTCCCCATTCAGCTCCCAGTCGCCCGCGGTCGCGCGCTGCGCATAGCGTTCCCACGTGTCGGTCCAATCGCCCAGCGTGTAGCCATGCCAGGGCGACTTCTCGGCGAGCGGCGGAAGCTCCAGCTCCTCCCACAGCGCGCGTGCAGCTTCCATGTACGGCCGCGTCGGCAGCGCGAGCGGCGCCATGGGGTGCTTCTGGGTCGCGTCGATCAACAGCGTCGATTCCGACTTGTCGGGCCCGTACTGCGAACCCTGCACGCCGCGCCGATACGGCACGATCTGGACGTCCTCGGTCGGCGTGGAGCGGTAGGCCATCGACCAGAACACCGCGTCGGTGTTCGACGGCTCGATGTCCTCGCTCACGGCGATCACGATCTTGCCGCACTCAGGGCGCAGCGTCGCCGCGCCATGCAGCCCGCGCCACACTTCGGTGCGCAGCGTGCCGCGCGCGTACTGCACGAAGATCACCGGCCGCAGGTTGGACAGCGGCTCGTGCATCACCACGCGCCGCACGCCGCGGATGCCCAGCGCATCGCGCAAGTGGGTGAGGAACAGCGGCTCGTAGGCGACCTTCTTCGCCAGGCTCGATTCGCTCGGCGTGACCTGGCTGATGATCGAAGTGAAAACCGGCGAGCGCTTGTGGGTGATCGCGGTCACCTGCATCGGCATGTTGTACGCTTCCAGCGCCACGTAGCCGTTGCTTTCGCCGAACGGCGCCTCGGGCTCGAGCACCGAGGTATCGATCAGGCCCTCGATCACGATTTCGGCGTCGGCCGGCACTTCGAGATCGACGCTCACGCATCGAGTCTTGCGGATCGGCGCGCCGGCAAGCCCCCCGGCGACCTCCAGCTCGTCGCGGTCGACGGGGAGCTTCTGCGGGCCGGTGAAGAAAACCACCGGCGCGCAGCCGATGACGATCGCAATCGGCATCGGCGCCTTACGGTCGCGGTACTTGAGCCAATGCAGCCAGCCACCGGCGCCGCCCACGCGCGCCACCATGCGTACGCCGAGGCGGTCGGTCGCCTTGAGCCCGGCGCGGTAGGTGCCCATGTTCTGGATGCCGTTGTCGGGATCGCGCGTGACGCACAGAGTCGCCGTGAGATAAGGCGCGGCGTCGAATCCAGGCGTCGAGATGGGCACCGGCAGCCGCGCGAGCCCGCCGCCGGGTTGCTTCAGCGCCGCGCCCTGGATTACGACTTGCTGGCACGCCGCGGTGTCGACTTCGATCGGCGGCACCGGATTGGCGATTGCCTTCATCCAGGTCGAACCGATCTCTTCCACCGGTTTTCCCATTCCGGCCGCGTAGATCCGTGCCGAGGACGCGAGCGCGCCGACCGCGACCGGCATGTCGTAGCGGCGGCCCTTCGCGTCCACCACGTGGGTGAAGAGAAAGGCGCGGCGCTCCTCTTGCGCGATGCCGCCGATGAACTGCCAGCGCACCAGCGGATGCAGCTGCGTATCCTTGTCGATCGGCCGCTCGACGCGCACCAGCAGGCCCTGCGATTCGAGCCGCGCCAGGTGTTCCTGGAAGTCCAGCGGCGGCCGCGATGCGGGCAGCGCTTGCGACCGGGATTGGCTTTGGGTCTCGTCCGGCATGTCGGCACCGCCTTTCGGCGTCAGTTGTGGAAGGAGGCGCTCTTGATGACCGCGCCCATTCGCTCCATCTCGGACCTGATGAAGGCCGCGAATTCCTCGGGCGAGTTGGCGACGATCTCGATACCGGCCTTGTGCAGCACCTTGGCGTCGGCGGACTTGAGCGCCTGCACGATCTCGCGATTGAGCTGCGCGACGAGCGCGGGCGGTGTCTTGCGCGGCGCGAAGAATCCGATCGTGGCCTCGGCACTGAATCCCGGCAGGTTTTCGGCGACGGCCGGCAGCTCGGGCATGAGCGGCGTGCGCTTGGGTGTGGAAACCGCGAGCGGGCGCACCTTGCCTTGCTGGATGTGCGGCGTGATCGGCCCCAGGGCTGCGAACATCATTTGCGCTTCGCCCGAGAGCAGGCCGATCATCGACGGCCCGGAGCCCTTGTACTGGATGCGCACGATCTTCGTCTGCGACAGGTGCTTGAACAGCTCGGCCGCCATGTGCGGGGTGGAGCCGGCGCCGCCCGCGCTGTAGTTCAAGTCCCCTGGCCGCGCCTTGGCGAGCGCGATCAGCGCCTTGACCGATTTCGCCGGCAACGAAGGATGCACCACGAGCACGTTCGGCGAGCTCATCGCAAGCGTGATCGGGGCAAAGTCTGCGATCGGGTCCCAACCCACCTTGTTCAGGAACGGCTGCAGCCACACGGTCGCGCCGTAGAAGAGCAAGGTGTAGCCGTCGGGCTGCGCCTCCTTGGCGACGTACTCGATGGCGATCGAGCCGCGATTGTCCACGATCACACGCTGGCCGACACGCTCGGTGAGTTGCTGGGCGGACAGGCGCGCCCCCCAGTCATGATTGCTGCCGGGCGCCGCGGTCACGATGCGGATCGGCCTGGTCGGATACTTGTCCTGCCCTGCGGCCGATCCGGCAGCCAAAACCGCGCCGAGGCAGATCGCGTGCACGACGGGACGCAATGCCGACATGGTTCCCCTCCGAATGGACGCACGATCATAACGCCTTTGCCGGGCAGGAAGGACGGGCCGAATCCCGTGTCACTGCATTGCCGCCCAAACGCCGTCGCTGCCGTAGGTTGCGACCGAGCGCGAATCCGGCTATACGTTGGCCACGGGCCGAACGGCCCCACTGTAGTGGGCCGCAGGGCCCATCATATCGGGCCGAACGGCCCATCGTATCGGGCTGCAGGGCCCATCGAACGGGAGCCAATTCATGAGCGTAGTGGAGATCGAACGCGGCGATGGGATCATGGTGATCCGGATGAACCGGCCGGAGCGGATGAATGCCCTGGGCACCGAATTGCGCGCGGGATTGAAGCAGGCCTGGGACGAATTCGATGCGAGCTCCGAGCTCGAGGTCGCCATACTGACCGGCACGGGACGCGCCTTCTGCGCCGGTGAAGACATGAAGGAGTCGGTGGAGCGCGGCACCGTCGGCAGCGCAGCCGCTCCGGACAACGTGCGCACCAACCTCTTCAGCGAAGGCAAGCTGGACAAGCCGGTGATCGTAGCGGTGAACGGATTCGCCATGGGCGGGGGCTTCAAGATCGTCGATACGGCAGACTTCCGGGTCGCGGTGCGCGGAGCGGTGTTCGAGTCGTCGGAGGCGAAGCGCTGGCTGCTCGGCGGTTACGAGCACGGCCACATGGGCACGCTGCCGCACACGATCGCCACCGAAATTGCAATGGCCTTTCGCTTCACCGCCGAGCGGCTGTACGAGCTGGGTTATCTGAACCGGCTGGTCGACAGCGTCGACCAGCTCATCCCCACCGCGCGCGAAATGGCGGCCCACATGCTCACGCTCCCGCCGGCCGCGCGCGTCAACACGCTCGCATTGATGCGCGCGATGCGCCAGCGCGTGCCCGAGGAGATCGAGGAGCTGGCCGCGCGGCTCAAGGACCACGGCGCGAAAGACGACCTGATGG